>CAYZBB010000001.1:0-19836 GCA_964476495.1 uncultured Actinomycetes bacterium
CGGTCGGTGAGCACGCCGTACGACGACCCGTCCCAGTTGGCGCCCAGCACGCGCAGACCGCCGACCAGCACGGTCATCTCCGGTGCCGACAGGCTCAGCAGGTTGGCCTTGTCGATCAGCAGGTACTCGGCCGGCAGCCGGTTGCCCTTGCCGTAGTAGTTGCGGAAGCCGTCGGCGACCGGCTCCAGGTAGCCGAACGAAACGATCTCGGTCTGCTCCGCGCCGGCGTCCACCCGGCCGACGGTGACGGGTACCTGGATGTCGACGCCACCGTCCTTCGCTGCCTTCTCGACCGCCGCCGCGCCGGCGATGACGATCAGGTCGGCCAACGACACCGGCTTGTCATGATCCCGGGCGATATCCTCCAGGGTGCGCAGCACGATCGCGAGCTGGTCGGGATTGTTCACCTCCCATCCGCTCTGCGGCTCCCGCCGGATGCGGGCGCCGTTCACGCCACCGCGCTTGTCGCTGGACCGGAACGAGGACGCGGCCGCCCACGCCGTCGAGACCAGTTGGGACACGGTCAGTCCGGACTGGAGGACCTTCGCCTTGAGCGCGGCCACGTCGGCGGCGTCGATCAACTCGCCCTCGCGGGCCGGCAGCGGGTCCTGCCAGATCAGCTCCTCGGACGGCACCTCGGCCCCGAGATAGCGGGCGACCGGGCCCATGTCGCGGTGCGTCAGCTTGAACCAAGCCCGGGCGAACGCGTCCGCGAACTCGTCCGGGTCGGCCAGGTATCGCCGCGAGATCTGCTCGTAGATCGGGTCGAATCGCAGCGAGAGGTCGGTGGTGAGCATGCGCGGCTCGCGCTTGCCGGTACCGAAGGCCTCGGGGACCATGTCGGCGCCGCCACCGTTCACCGGTCGCCACTGGTGCGCCCCGGCCGGCGACCGGGTCAGTTCCCACTCGTACCCGAACAGGATGTGGAAGAACTCGTTGTCCCAGCGGGTCGGGTGGTAGGTCCAGGTGACCTCGATGCCCGAAGTGATCGCGTCCGGGCCGACACCGGTGCCGTGGCTGCTGCGCCAGCCCAGGCCCATCTGCTCCATCGGTGCACCCTCGGGTTCGGCTCCGACCGCGTCGGCCGGACCGGCACCGTGGGTCTTTCCGAAGGTGTGACCACCGGCGATGAGCGCGACGGTCTCCTCGTCGTTCATCGCCATCCGGCCGAACGTCTCGCGAATGTCGCGGGCGGCGGCCAGTGGGTCGGGGTTGCCGTTGGGACCCTCGGGATTCACGTAGATCAGGCCCATCTGCACCGCGGCCAGGGGGCCCTGCAGTTCACGATCGCCGGCGTAGCGTTCGTCGCCGAGCCAGGTCGTCTCCGGACCCCAGTACACGTCGTTGTCCGGTTCCCACACGTCCTCCCGGCCACCGGCGAACCCGAACGTCTTGAAGCCCATCGATTCCAGCGCGACGTTGCCGGTGAGCACGATCAGGTCGGCCCAGCTGAGCTTGCGACCGTACTTCTTCTTGACCGGCCACAGCAGGCGGCGGGCCTTGTCCAGGCTCACGTTGTCCGGCCACGAGTTCAGTGGGGCGAACCGCTGCTGACCGGCACCGGCGCCGCCCCGGCCGTCGTGCACCCGGTAGGTGCCGGCTGCGTGCCACGCCATCCGGATCATCAGCGGACCGTAGTTGGCGAAGTCGGCCGGCCACCAATCCTTGGAGTCGGTCAACACTGCGGCGATGTCCTGCTTCACCTCGGCCAGATCCAGGCTGAGAAACTCGGCACGGTAATCGAAGTCGTCATCCATCGGGTTGGCGACGACCGGGTTCTTGGCCAGGATCCTCAGGTTCGGACTCTCGGGCCACCACTCGCGGTTCGGGTCACCGGCGGTCGGGTACGGCAGCGCCCCGTGCACCACCGGGCAGGTGCCTGCGGCCTGGTCGGGCTCGTTCATCTCGCTGAGAACGGCATCGGAGTGGTCGGACACGCACAGTCCTTTCGGGAAGGGGATCAGGAATCGGCGGATTTGAAAGCGGCACAGGAGGGGCAACGGCCCCAGTAGACGACCTCGGCCTCGTCGATGACGAAGCCGTGGTCCTGGTCGGGAACCAGGCACGGGGCGGGGCCGACGGCGCAGTCGACGTCGACGATCGCGCCGCAGGACCGGCAGATCAGGTGGTGGTGGTTGTCACCGGTGCGGGTCTCGTACCGGGCCGCAGACCCGGCGGGTTCGATGCAGCGCAGCAGGCCGGCCCCGGTGAGGGTGTGCAGCGCGTCGTAGACGGCCTGATGGGACAGGTCCGGCAGGGTCCGACGAGCCGCGTCGATGATCTCGTTCGTATCGGCGTGCGAGTGGGCGATGACGGCCGCCAGCACCGCGCTGCGTTGGCGGGTGACCCGGAGCCCCGCATCGCGGATCCGCTGCTCGACGTCCCGGCCCGGATTCATGAGCGCGACCCTACCCGTTTTCTTGAATGAGTCAAGACGATGGTCGGCGGGGGCGTCCGGTGGAGCGTCCGGTGGAAATGGCCCGTGGAAATGGCCTGTGGAATTGCACTGTCGGACCCGGCCGGCATGATGCGCGCATCCGCCGAGTCGAAGGGGCACGCCATGACAGCGACCATCTCGGGACCGTCCCGATTGCCGGACATCGGCCTGACCGTGGACGTCGTCGCGGCGGCGCTCACCGCGGCGGATCGCGAATCGGCCGGCTGCACGGACCTCGACCCGCCGATCCTCGAGGGTCTGCTGCGCTGGGGCCGCGCGACGAGAGCCTTTCGCGAGCAACTGATCCCGCTGGCTGGACGTTCGACAACCCGAGCAACCTGGCGCGCACCATCCACCCGTCCGGCGACTTCGCCGTCGTCCTCGCCACCGGCGACGAGGGCACCGGCCTGCCCGGATCCGGAGCCGGTCCGCGGCACTCCCGCGGCTACGCCACCGAGCAGGCGATCCACGCCAACGGCCAACTGGCGTTCGAGTTCGACGCGCTCGTCCGGCTGACCGCGGCAGGGCGCGCCGCCGGCGTCGGCCACCTACAGACCTGGTTCCTGCTGTACCACCCGACGCCCGAGTGCTTCCGGGCGGAGGTCTCGTTGCCCAGGGACTTCGAGCGTGGCCGGATCACCCGGTGGGCCGAGCGGATCCTGCTGCCGCCACTGCCCCGCCCGCCGACGGTGCGCGCCGCCGAGTGGTTCGACGCGGCCGCCGTGCCCTGACGGGCACACTGTGCGGCGTCGACTTCCGCCGCGCGGCCCACCGACCGAGAATCGGACCAGCGATGGGCCGTCGCCGGGCTGGAGGCCACCATGGGCACGCCGGCTACCCGCAGGGCAGAACGGCTACGTGCACGGCTGACCGGCTCAGACCGACGCAAGGCGTTCCAGCTCGGCCACCATCTCATTCGGCGGGGGCATGGCGGCGATCTCGTCCCGCAGGTTGCCTGCCCCGATCCGCTCAGGGCAATTGCCCAGCATCACCGAGACGGCCCGGCCGATCGCACCGTCACCCTGCTGGTCGTTGCGCAGCGCGCGACCGGCGCCGGAACCGGCGATCAGATCGGCATTGAGGAATTGATCGGCGCCCTGCGGCAGGATCAGCTGCGGTAGGCCGGCGGCCGCCGCGCCGAGCACGGTCCCGGTTCCGCCGTGGTGCACGATCAGGTCGACCAGCTCGAGGACGCGCGACTGCGGTACGAACCGCTCGACGTGCACATGATCGGGCACCTCGCCGAGCAGGGACGGGTCTCCGTCCGGGCCGACTGCCACCAGCAGGTCCGCGTCCAGCCCGGCGACCTGGTCGACGGCGCGCCGGAGCACCTCCACCGCGCCGAACGCCACCGTGCCGAGGGTCAGATAGACAGCCGGGCGAGACCTGGTTCCTGCCAGCCAGTTCGGCACACCGGACGAGTCCGGGGCATAGGCGACGGATCTGATCGGCAGCCGCGGTACGGGCGCGGGTGGAACATCGGTGGACAGCAGTGACGGCGGCGTGGGGTCCAGGACGGCGGCACCGAGGAGCCCGGAGCCGGCCGGAACGGCATGCCCGTGCGCGGCCCAGAAGTCCGCCCGGAAACCGCACGCCGCAGCGTGGATCATGTCGACGGTGAACGGCGCCATTCCGATGGCGAATCCGACCGCGGGAACATCGTGCACGTCGGCCGCCATCGCCGCGCCGACGTTCATCGCCTCGTACACCACCAGGTCCGGGCGGATGTCGGCCAGCACCGCGTCGAGGACACCGCTGACCAGCTCCGCGGTGGTGTCGGCGAACATCGCGATGCTCAATTCGTGGCCATGCGCCTCCGGATGCCGACGTCGGCTTTCCGCGATCACCGCGTCCAGCTCCGTGCCGGCGGGAATCCCGCCCACGGTCGGTAGCGGCAGCGCACCGAGGAAAGGCGCACCGGCCGCCACGGTCACCTCATGCCCCGCCGCCGCGGCAGCCGTTGCCAGCGGCATCAGCGGAAACAGGTGCCCGTACGCGGGGATCGCGGCGAACAGGATTCTCATGACGGCAGATGCTGCCACATGACCGGCCTCTTTCTTGGTGTTGATCATGCAGTAGGTGTTGTTCCGATTCCGTCGGATCAACACCTACTGCATGATCAAGATCGGGGGAACGGGGCCCAGATGGCGTTTTCTGGTCCGATGAGGTCTATCCCTGAGTCACCGGTGCAGGCCCGCTCGATGCTCGTATGGTCAATTGCGACCGGACGACCAGGCGCGTGCTCGCGGTCGAGGTCGCGGTCGAGGTCGCCATGATGGACCTTGATTTCGATCTGAGCCTAACGCTCAGCGCGCTGGCGATCGAAGTCCGCAGTGGGTCCCGGAACTCGCCGACACCACATTAGACCTGGCACTCAGAGCCTTCCCCTCCTGCACGACTGATCGGCTGTGGCCATCACTCCGTCAGCTTGCGCAACGCGTCCTCTTGAACAGTGATCATCTTCGGGTCCTCCTCGAAAAACACCACCAGATTCGAGCCGCGATCCTCGGCCACGACGCCTTCGGTGCCGGCGACAACGCGCAATCCTTGGGTCGATTCGATGTCCCTGGCCGCGACCACCCGATCGCCGTGCGCCACCGACTTGCCGCGTTCGGCCGTCCCGGCAGTCGCATCGCCGATCGGCACCCATTCGTCGTCGTGCCCGGACTTGAACAAGGCGTCGATGATCGTGAGGGTGCTCAGTGCGTCCTCGATGGGCCAGGTTCTGACGTCGTCACCGAGCAATCGCCGGGAGAACCGTTCGGCCTGCAGCGTGTACTGATTGACCGGATCGAAGCGGATGGTCGATGACGCGATCCCGCCGATGCTCTGCTCGTTCCCGACGAAGATGTGGCAGGGCGTGGCGGCCGCATGCGCGAGCGGGTAGTCCAACGCGAGCCAACCCCTGGATCCGAGGACCGATAGCTGTTGGTGCGAGCCATGTCCGGCAGGTCCCGACTGCGTCGACACGGTGATCGCCGCGTGCGCTTGACCGTAGTCGAGGATGGCGGTCGACAGGCGGTCGACGCCCAAGGTCGGGTCGAAGTCCAAGGTCGCGACGACCCGCTCCGGTGTGCGGCCGATGATCATGGTGCAGGCACTGATCACATAACCACCCATGTCATACAGCGACCCGCCACCATTGGCCGGGTCGTTGCGGATGTCCATGGGATCCAGCAGTTGCAGGGCCATGGTTGCGTGCACGCCGCGGACCTCACCGATGGTCCCCGCCCGGAGCAGATCATCGACGGCGGCCCACTGCGGGTGGTTGCGATAGACGAACGCCTCTTCGATGTGCCGGCCCGTCCGGTCTCTGGTCTCCTGCAGTCGCCCGATCTCCTCGACCGACAGGCACAGCGGCTTCTCGCACAGGACGTGCTTGCCCGCCTCCATCGCCGCGATGGCCCACTGTGCGTGCAGATGGTTGGGCAACGGCAGATATACGGCGTCGATCTCGGGGTCGGCCAGCAAGTCCTCGTACGACGTGTACAACCGCGGTATCCCGAACTGTTCACACAGCTCGGCCCCCTTCTCCGGATTTCGCGACGCCAGCGCCCGCACTTCCACGCTCGCTGCCAGAGCCATCGCTGGCAGGGTTCGGCTACGCGCGATCGACGCCGCTCCCAGCACTCCCCACCTGACCTTGTCCATAGCTGTCGGCTCCTTCCACCCGGGCGCGGGTCCGTCGGCTAGGTCCGTTGGCTGTCTACGGCGCGGCGGTGCATGGTCGCCAGGCAATTGCCCGATCTCCCGCCCAGCGGTTCGTCATGCTTGGCCACCGCCCCGATCTGCTTGTTCTGCGGCCCACATGCCGACATGGTTGGCTGCCGTCCGTCCGAGCGACGCCGCCCGGGTCGACCACTCGATGACAACTTCCGGCAACAAGTAGCCCTTGGTCGAGTGGGGTGCCCGAGATGGGAAGACCGACGATCCGCCGACCCACGAAGGACATCAAGCATGTGGACACTGTCCGGATTCGCCGACGAGATCGACGATGATTTTGCTCCGGTGCGACGTCGCGTCCTCTTCGCCCACTCGTACGCACGTTCGTGGCACTCAGGTCCCCCTGCACGGCCGCGTACCGGCGCGCCGACTCGGCAACCCGACGATGGTTGCTCGGGGTCGTCGAACGATCCGCTGAGCGGGCTCAACGCCGGATCGAGGCCAAAGCCGCGCAGCCACGGAAGGTATGCGGCGGGCTCCATGTCGGACGGCACGTCCGCCTTGACGGCCCGATAGCCGATCCCGACCAATTCGCCGAACGCCCTTTCGGCCACCGACCTGTCAGCGAACCCGCTCGGCATCCAGTAGGCAATCGGATTGACCGCAAGCCGCGGTCCCCGGAGAGAATTCATGGCGCTCATCGTCGGGGATCGATGGTCTGAACGCCACCGGCTGCCCATTGTTGCCACACGACCGAAGGCCGCGGGCCCCGCAAGGCAGGACTCCGAGTGTGTCGGCGAAGGCAACCGCACCAGCGACGCAGTCCGCGACGAGCTGTTCATGTCCACAAAGCTGGCTGCGGAGATCAAGGCGGCGGAGATCAAGGACTACGACGGTGGGGCCGCCGCTCTCGACGACGCCGTCGAGAAGCTCGACGTCGGCTTGCGCCCCACCCGCGGCCAGACGGAACTCGAGCCCGCGCGCGGGCTACCGCGGCCAGTGGCCGCGCAGAAATCCGAGACTGTGCGCCATTTCCTCGGGTGAGATATCGTGCATGATCTCGACCGAAATCCGCTCGTCGTAGCCGATCTTGGCCAATTCAGCGGCGAAGGTGTCGTAGTCGTACGACCCGGTGCCCGGGTGCTGTCGGCCGGTGTCGGCGACCTGGACATGCACCAACCAGTCACCGTAGCGGCTGATATCGCTGAGCGGTTCCCCGTTCTCGTCCATGTGGTAGAAGTCGGCGATCGCCCTGATGTTGGGGCGGTTGACCTTTCGGGCATACTCCACACCGTCGGCGAACGTGAGCACGATGTTGGCCTCCTTGGCATTCTGCGGTTCGATGCCGACGACGACGTCGGTTCCTTCGAACGCGTCTGCTGCCCAGTCATAGGCGCGCAGCAGCTGCTCCTCGGCACGGGCCCGGTCGAATCCCTCGGGCACGTTGCGCGACCAGGCGCTGCCCATCACGGCGACGGCTGCGCCTGCCGTCGAGGTCAGGTCGGCGGCGCGAGCCAGGTACTGCTTGATGTGGAATTCGTCGACGCCCGGTCCGACCAGCCGCATATCCCGCGGAAAGAACGACCTGAACGCGGGCGTGGGCAGGGTGGACGTGGCGACCGATCGCTTGGCCTCGGCCAGCCCCTCGTCACTGTGCAGGTCATAGGCCAGAAGCTCCAGTTCGATGTAGTCGTAGCCGATTTCCTCGAGCAGCTGCGACTTGTGCACGGGGGCGCAGTAGCCGATTTCCATTCCGGTCTCCATTCTTCAGGGCAGGGGTCCGGCCCTCAGGGCGGGTCCGGTCGTCAGCTCGGCAGCCAGTCGGTGGTCGGCCCGATCGGCAGGTCCAGGAGCGGCGGATGGTCGTCGCTCAGCGGCACCGCACGCTGGCGGCGCAGCCGCAGCACGGCCATCTTCCAGACGCCGTCGACGCGGCGATACTCCTCCTCGTAGTAGCCGTACCCGTAGTAACCGCGGTCCGGCCCGGGCCGATCCGGCCACTCGAGATAGTCGTGCATCGCCCAGGTTCCGCGGGCGGTGTCCTCGTCGAGGAACACGATGTCCGGCAGATGGCACTGGTGGACGGTGATCGCGTCGGCGAGTCGGCTCGACCCGCCGGCAACGAACTGGTCGGGTCCGGATCCGGTCGGCGCCGACCTGAACCCGTCGAAGACCGCGTCGTCGGCGAACAGCGCCCGCAGGGCCGCCCACTGCTTGGTGTCCAGGTAACGGCAGTACCGCGCCTTGAGCCGCTTGATCTCCTCCAAATCGTCCACTCGCGCCGGCTCGGTGGTGACCGGCTCGGCGCCGGTAGGGGCGGTCATCGCGGCCCCTCGTCCTGCGCGTAGGACCCGTGCTCGATGTCGTCCGGCAGCGGTCGGTGGTGCGGCGACCACCCGAGCTTGGCGGCGTTGGTGGCCCGGACCCGGCTGTTGGCGCCGAGGCTGGACAGCACCCAGAACTCGCCGTACTCCTGCTCGGCCTCCTCGATCGTGAGATGTTCGATCGAGTCGGGAAAGCCGAGCAGACGCGCGATCGAGGAGGCGATGTCCAGCATGGACTGCTCGCCGTGCTCGGCGTAGTAGGACCTGCCGGCTTCACCCTTTTCCAGGACGAGGACGAACAGGTCGGCCAGGTCCTCGATGTGCACGTTGGACCAACGGTTCTCGCCCTTGCCGACGACCACGCCGGCGCCCCGCTTGCGGGCCGCGCGGATCATCATCGGGATCTGGGCGCTGTTCGGGTTCAGCCCGGTGCCACGGCCGTACACCATCGTGGGGTGGATCACCGAGGACACGACTCCGTCGGCGGCGGAGTCCAGCACGTGGCGGCACAGGTCCGCGCGGCCCTGCCGCTGCGGCAGCGTGACGACCGCCTCGTCGTCATCGGTGAAGACCGCGTCGTTGAGCTCGCCGCCGGCACCGTCGGCGATGATGCCGGAGCCGCTGGTCTGGATGAACGGCTTACCGCTGCCACGCAGCGCGGCCACGAAGGCGTCGGTGGCGCCGCGGTGGTCAACGACCGCGGCGTTGACCACCGCGTCCACCTCCCCAGCCAGCCGACCGAGCAGCTCGGCGTCGTCCAGCATGCCCACGACCGGTTCGATATCGCGGCTGCGGAGTCGGCCCGGATCCTTGCTGGGATGGGCCAGGCCCACGATCGTGTGACCGGCCTGCTGCAGCGCGTCGGCGACGGAACCGCCGATGTATCCGGAGGCTCCGGCGATGAGGACTCTCATTTGTGTCTCCCGGTTGGCGCTTCGTGCGCCGGTCGTCGAACGGATGGGGTCTGCCGCTGCGATGGCGGGATCGACGGTCAGATGCGCCGCCTACGAGTTCAGCCTGTCCAGCGCGCGGAGAGCCAGCTCGTAGCCGTAGGTCCCGGCGCCGGCGATGACGGTGTCCGCGACCTTGGACACCAGCGAGTCGTGGTACAGCGCTTCGCGTTTGTGGATGTTGGTGATGTGGATCTCCACGATCGGCTGCTCCAGGATCTTCAACGCGTCGTACAGCGGGATCGATCGGAATGACAGCCCGGCCGGGTTGATCACCAGGCCGGCAGGCTTCTCCCGAGCCTCGTGGATCCAGTCGATGAGCTGGTACTCGGCGTTGCTCTGCGCGAAGAACAGCTCCAGACCGAGCTCCTTGGCGACCGTCCCGCACTGCTGCCGCACCTGCTCGAGGGTGGTGTGCCCGTACAGATGCGGTTCACGCTTGCCCAGCATGTTCAGGTTCGGCCCGTTGAGCACATACACGTTCCGTGGCATTTCAGTCCTTCGTTCCGGGATCGAGTGCAGGCAATGGTCGGTGGCGCGTCAGTTCTGGCCGTCGTCGATGTATTCGCGGCTGCGCCTGATCGCGCGCTTGGCGTACTCGATGGGGCCCACTCGGTGGCTCAGCGTCCGCCCGGGGATCTCCAGCGCGTACGGAATGTTCTCGGGCAGGGCCCCCAGCACTCCGCGGACGTCGATGCCTCCGTCTCCGGGGAACTTGCGCTCGTCGCGGGCTCCATGGATCAGGCCTTCCCGCGTGGTCGGCCGTTCCGCGGGCGCGTCGGTGACATGGACGAACCGGAACCACTCCCGAGGCAGCGACCGCAATTCCTCGATGCTGGAATCGGACCGGTCGAAGTGGATCAGATCGACCAGGATCCCGGCGTTGGCCCGGCCCGCGTCGCGGACGAATCTCGTTGCCGTCGGTAGGTCGGGCACCTCCGTCCAGGACACGAACTCCAGGCTCACGTTCAATCCGAGCGGCGCCGCCAGGTCGCAGAGCCGGCCGAACCGGTCGATCGCCCGGTTCTGGTCCGGATCGGGAGCCTGAGCGATGACGTTCGTGGCTCCCAGCTCGGCCCCGGTCCGCAGGAAGTCCTCGAGTGACTCCGGTTCGACATCCGGCTCGAGCCGGGCGACCTCGACGTCGAGCACGTCGATCCCACGGGCGGCCAGGCGGTCCTTGGTGCGGGCCATGAGATCCGGATCGGTGATGAGCGGATAGTGCCGTTCCTCGGGCGTCGTCTTCACCAATCGGAAGCCGACGTAGCGGTAGCCGGCGTCCGCCGCCGCATCCACCATCACCGGAGGCTCGAGACTCAGCACCGTCAGGTGCGCCAACGAATAGTCGTGCTGCATGTCGAATTCGCCACTCCTTTGAGACCGAACTCGCCTGGGACGTGCTTCGGCGGCGCCTCCCAGGCGGTGATCAACCTTCGACCGGCTTGGGCGAGCACGACTTCCACGCTTGTTCTCATACTAGAACTAGTTCATGTATCTGCACAAGAGACGCTCTCCAACTTGCTGCTGCAAGGAAGGGGCAAGGAGTTCAGCTGATGGACTGGCACGTCATCACGACGGTGGCGTGCCCGTGAACGCGTGTCATAGAGTCAACTGGTTCGAGTATGTGAACCGGTGAGGTGATTTCGGCGATGCCCAGGCCCGCCAACGCCGTCGTCAAGTCCGCCGACCGGGTCCTGGATCTCTTCGAGCTCCTCGGCGCGTGGAGTCGAGGCCTTTCCCACAGCGAGATCGTCGATCGGCTCGGCATCCCCAAGGGCAGCCTGACTCCGCTGCTGCGCAATCTGGTCGAACGTGACTTCATCGAATACGACCACGTCACCAAGCGATACCGGTTGGGGCACAAGTTCACCCAGCTCGCCCGGCGAGCAGGTGTCGAACAATCCATGCTCGACGTCCTGCACCCGATCCTGGTGTCGCTATCGAAGAGGACCGGTGAGTCGGCCATGCTCACCAGGCTCGTCGGCGACGAGGCGGAGACCGTCGACGCGGTCACCGGCCCTCATCGGCTCGTCTCACACATGCGCATCGGCGATCGCGGCCCGCTCTACGCCCTGTCCGGCGGCAAGGCGATCTTGGCGCACCTCCCCGACCAGATGCGTGCCGCGTACCTCAAGTCCGTCACCTTCGAAGCGATCGCCCCGAACACCATCAACGACGCCGCCGAACTGGAACGGCAGCTCAACCAGGTACGGGCGACCGGCCTCGCGTACTCCATCGAGGAGTTCACCATCGGTGTCGCGGGCATCGGTGCGGCGATCATCTCCGACGACGGCTTTCCCGTGGGCGGCATCACCGTCACCATGCCGAGGACCCGCTTCACCGCGGAGGCGCAGCACACGGCGATCGAACACCTCAAGCTTGCGGTTCGGGAAGCACAGATCGGACTGCGGCAGCTCGCACCGGTCGACGGTCAATCGATCTGAGTCCCTACCCCGTCAGGGGCGCCAGATCGAGCGCTCGGTGGACCAAAGTGCTTCTGCTCGATGGAATACGATTCGCCGATATGACGTCGTCGTCGTGCCCGTGTCAGGCTCGGATGCCCTTGGCGACCGCTTGGGCAAGGGCCGTGTTCCCGCGGTACTGACGTCGCACACATCGGATACGGAGGTAGGCAATGACCAATCCTGATTCTCGGCGGGTCGCGCTCGTCACCGGTGGCACCGGAGGCATCGGCAGCGGCGTCGTCCTCGCGTTGACCGAGCGAGGTTTCGACGTGGTGGTGTCCGACCTGAGGATCGCCGGCGATGCGGTCGAATCCTTGAAAGCCCGTGCGGCGAGCGGCGCGCGGCTGGCCTTCGTCGAGGGCAACGTCGGGGACGTCGAGGACCACCCGCGATTCGTCGGCGAGGCCTTCTCCGCCTTCGGGCGGATTGATTCGCTGGTGAACGTCGCAGGTGTCTCGGCCAAGTCGCGTGGTGACCTGCTTGACGTCACCCCAGATAGCTACGATTTCAACTTCGCGGTCAATACACGTGGCGCGTTCTTCCTCACCCAGGCGGTCAGTCGCCGGATGATCGAAGAGGATCCGCAGGGTGTCGAGAGCAGCCGCTCGATCATTTTCGTCACTTCATCGAACGCGACGATCGCCGCCCCCGAGCGCGGTGAGTACGCCATGTCCAAGGCTGCCGCGACGATGATGAGCAAGCTCTACGCCCTGCGCCTCGCCGAACACGGGATCGCGGTCTACGAGATCCGTCCGGGGCTGATCAAGACTCCGATGACCGGTGCTGCCCAGGAGCGGTACGACAAGCTGTTGGCCGAGGGATTCACTCCGATCAACCGATGGGGGACACCAGAAGACATCGGTCGCGCCGTTGCCACCATGGCCTACGGCGACCTGCCCTTCACGACGGGCGCGGCCATCCCCGTCGACGGCGGCATGCACATCCACTATTACTGAGAGCACTATGCGGAGGTTCATCACCATTCTTGACTTCGAAAACGACGCTGAGTGCACGACCCACACCAGCTCATCGTCACGTATCCGACGCCTACCACGAAGACTGTGACAGGCGGCGTGGACCGGTCGATTACCTCTCCGCAATCCAGGCATCTTGGCCGCCGGCGCAATGCACCGAATACTCGAGCGACCGTGGAGTTCACGACGATCCTCAGTGGTTCCTGCATAGTCGACGCTCCTGGAATGGCCGCTGATGTCGAATGGCGCGAACCGTCCGTCATTGTGGACCGGGTCGCGGCCTGGTAGCCGGTCTGGCCGGACACCTCGATGAGATCGAGGTGTCCAGGCACAAGCCGCGATGATGCCGCCCCTGCCGTGACGGGTGAACCGGCGCCCGTCACGGCTTCATCGATACGCGCGGAGCGCGTTCCGGCCGATCATCACGGTGTGGATCTCGCTGGTCCCGTCGAAGATCTGCCCGGCCTTGGCGTCCCGGAAGAGTCGCTGGACACGGCTGTCGTAGTGGACTCCCAGCGCGCCGAAGATCTGCACCGCTTCCACAGCGTGTTTCATGGCCGCGTCGGTGCTGAACATCTTGGCCTTGGACAGCAGGATGGGGTCGCCGCCCTTGCCGAGGGCGAAGCTGTCGCTGGCCGCCAGGGTCAGCAGCCGTGCGGCCTCGTAGTCGGTGGCCATCTGCCCGACCTTGAGCTGGATGGTCTGCAGTTCGCTGAGCGGCTTGCCGAACGCGATCCGGTTGTTGGTGCGGATGGCACTCTCCCGGATCGCCGCCTTCAGGAAACCGCAGGCGTAATTGGCGGCGTCCACCCGAGCCAGGTTGATGCCCTCCATCATGCCGGCGAACCCGGAAACCTTCAGCGCCGAACCGGCCGGCACCCTGACATTGTCGAAATGCAGTTCGCCCAGCGGCATTCCGCGGAAGCTCATCAGATTCAGGGGTTCGCTGCGGGTGACGCCCTCGGATTCCAGATCGATCACCAGGGCGACGGTGTCCGCGTCCCGCCCGTCATGGTCGACCTTGGCCAGCACGATGTTGAACGCGGCGACCGGAGCGAAGCCGATGAACTTCTTACCGCCGTTGAGGATCCAGCCGTCGCCGTCCCGGGTGGCGACGGTCTGGATGGCCCGCACGTCGGTGCCGGCGTCCGGTTCGGTGACCCCGAAGGAACCGTAGATCTCGCCCTGCAACAGCGGTTCCAGGTATCGGTCGGCGATGTGCGGCTCGGTGTACCGCTTGAGCAGGTAGGCCTGCAGGCGCAGCGCGCCGAGCGCGACCACAGAGGCGGGGAACGCCGCGGCCACCAGTTCGGTGGTTTGATGGATCAGTCGCATCCGGTGCAGCTGCAGGTTGCGCTCCTCGTCGAACATCAGCTCGAGCAGGCCGAGTTCGGAGAACTGGCGGATGATATCCGGGAAGAACGCACCGTCGTCGCTGTCGTCGCCCCGCTGCAGCAGGACGGTGTCACAGTACTTTTCGATGTCCTTGAGGTATTTCTCTTCGTCGGTCTCGAAGTCGCGGCGTGGCATGAGGATTCTCCCTTGGTTGGATGTGGCTGACCGGCACAGGTCTTGGCCGGCCGGTGAACGGTGGCGCAGCGAAGGTTCGGGGTCAGGCGACACGTTGCCGTCCGCGGATCAGGTCCACCGCCTTCTCCGCGATCATCACGGTGGGGGCCTGGGTGTTGGAGCCGATGATGGCGGGCATCACGGAGGCGTCGACGACACGCAGCCCTTCGATACCGTGGACGCGCAGGTCGGCGTCGACCACCGACTGATCGGTGTCACCCATCGCGCAGGTTCCGACGGGATGATAGGCGGTGCGGCCGTAGGCCTTCACGAACTTGATGTAGTCGTCCTTGGTGCGCAGGCTGCTCTGGCCGGCCAGGTGCTCGGCCTTGATGTGCTTGCTCATCGACGGCTGGGCCATGATCTCGCGGCTCTGCCGGACTCCGGCGACGCCGATCTCCACGTCGTACTCGTGCCCCAGGAAGTTGGGGTCGATGATCGGCTGGATCCGCGGGTTGGCGGAGCTGACCCGGACGGTGCCGCGGCTCAGCGGCCGGAGCAGGTAGCTGTTCAGGGTGACCCCGTATCCGGGGCGGACGGCCGCGATGCCCGCCTCCACCCCGGCCGCCGGCAGGAAATGGAACTGAAGGTCGGGCTCATCGACGTCCGGCGTGGAACGGGTGAAGGCACCGGCCTCGACGACGGTGGAGGCCAGCGGGCCGGATCGGAAGGCGAGGTACTCGATACCGGCGATCGCAGTGGCCGGCCGGACCTTGGCGAGGCGGTCCATGCTCTGGTACTTGTGCAGCTCGTAGATGATGTCGAGATCGCAGTGGTCGTGTAGGTTCTTGCCAACACCGACCAGGGCGTGCCGTACCTCGATGCCCACGGATCTCAGATCGTCCGGATCACCGATGCCGGACAGCTGGAGAACCTTGGGTGAGGAGAAGGCGCCCGCGGACAGCAGCACTTCCCGGGTGGCGGTGAACCGTTCGGTGGAATCGCCGTCGAGGGTCTCGACGCCGACGGCCCGCTTGCCGTCGAGCAGGATACGGGCGACCAGCCGCTCGGTGAGCACGGTCAGGTTCGGGCGCTTACGCGCCGGCTTGATGTAGCCGACGGCGGTGCTGCACCGCCATCCGTCCTTGGTCGTGGTCTGGTAGAACCCGGCGCCGAACTGGGACTTGCCGTTGAAGTCGGCGTTGTAGGGAAGTCCGTACTCCTGCCCGGCTTTCACGAAGGCCTCGGACAGCGGGTGCGGGTCGGCGATGTCGGAGACGCCCATGGGGCCGGTGGTGCCGTGGTACGGGGCGGACAGCCGGCCGTTGTTCTCCGAGATGATGAAGTACTTCTGGATGTCGGCGAAGGACCAACCCTTGGCGCCGTGGTTGCGCTCCCAGCCGTCATAGTCGGAGGGCGTGCCGCGGGTGAAGACCTGCGCGTTGATGGAGCCGCCGCCACCGAGCACCTTGCCCTGCGGGAGCAGAATGACCCGGTCGCCGCAGTACCTCTGCGGGGCGCTGGTGAATCCCCACTGGTAGGGCCCGGCGGTGAGCTTGGCGAACCCGGCCGGCACGTGGATGTACGGGTGAGTGTCGCTGCGGCCGGCCTCGATGAGCAGGACGCGGGTGTCCGGGTCCTCGGTGAGTCGTCCGGCCAGCACGCAGCCGGCCGTGCCGCCGCCGATGATGACGTAGTCGTAGGAGCTGCTGTTCGGCATGGTCTTTCCTCCGGGCTTGGATCGGAAACAGTGGATCGGCAAAGTGGATCGGCACAGTGGATCGGCACAGTGGGCCGGAATGACGGGTCGGTGCGGGATGGGTTGCGGCTATGCCGGTGTGGGTGCGTCGGCGTCGATCAGTCCGGCCGCACGGGCATCGGCCCACAGGCCGGTGGGAATGTCGGTGTCCAGCCATTCCAGGTTCCGGGCCTGCTGGTCCACGTTGCGGGCGCCCAGGATCACCTGTTTGACGACCGGATGGGCGAGTGCGAAGGCGATCGAGGCCGCCGGGAGTGCGACTTCGTGTGTCCGGCAGAGGTTCTCCAGTCGTCGGGCCCGATCCAGGATCTCCGGGGGTGCCGGGGCGTAGTTGAACTTGGCCCCCGGGATCGGTCCGGTGGCCAGGATCCCGGAGTTGAACACTCCGCCGAGCAGGACCGAGACGCCGCGGTCCTCGCATTCGGGGAACAGGGTGTGCGCGGGCTCCTGTTCGAGCAGCGTGTACCGGCCGGCCAGGAGCAGGCAGTCGATGTCGACCTGCTCGACGACGTCGCGGCACACGTCTGCCTCGTTGACCCCGACGCCGATGGCGCGAACGACATCCTCGTCGCGGAGCCGGAGCAGGGCCGGGAAGGCTCCGGCGATGGCCTCGGCGAATCGCTGGGGTTGGGCGTCGCCGTGGGTGTACCGGTCGATGTCGTGCACGAACAGGATGTCGAACCGGTCCTGGCACATGCGCTGCAGGCTGTCCTCGACCTGCCTGAGCACGGCGTCGTAGGAGTAGTCGAAGTCCGCGCGCAGCGGCGGAACGTCGACCCAGACCCCGGTGTCGAAGGTGCCGCGCGGCGCCGGGGTCAGGGTGCGGCCGACCTTGGTCGAGAGCACGTAGTCGTCGCGGTCGTGGTCCAGCAGGGCGTGACCGAGCCGGTGTTCGGACAGGCCGTGCCCGTACATGGGCGCGGTGTCATAGGCTCGGATGCCGGCCGCCCAAGCGGCCTCGATCTGAGCCTGGGCGTCGACCGCCGGGATCGGCCGGAAGATGTTGCCGATGGGTGCGCCGCCGTATCCGACGACGGTGACCTCGATGCCACCCCGGGGGATGGTGCGGGTCTGCATGGATCGAAACTCCCTTGTCTCGGTCGCGGCTTGTCTCGGTCGCGGAATCAGCGGGACGAAGCGGCATCTCGTGGGCGGACCAGGATCTTCACGTGCTGCTCCCGGTTGTCGATGAGCTGGCTGAACCCGCCCTCGACGACATCGGCCAGGGCGATCCGGCCGGTGATCATCGCGCTCGGCTCGATCAGCTGGTCGGCCAGCGCAGCGATCACCGACGGGTAGTCGTCGCCCGCGTAGCACAATCCCGAGCGCAGGCTCCGTTCGCCGGACAGCAGCAGGCCCATGTTCAGCGCCGCCGGGGTTTCCCAGATCGCGACGTTGTAGGCCGTCCCGCCGGGGCGGACCGCGGCCAGCGCGCTGTTGATGGTGACCGACAGCCCGGACGCGTCGAAGCTCACGTGCGGACCGATGCCATCGACGGCGGCGCGGCTGAGCTGCACATCCTCTCGGCGCGGGTCGTAAACGGCGATCCGGGCGCGGAACGTCCTCCACTCGAAGATCTTTGGGGCCGTGGAAGCGGAGCGCCTTCATCGCATCTCCTCGATTCGCGCCGTTGTGACGGTGGTTCGGGGCGCCGGTGCTTCGGGCGGGTGCGCGACGAGCAGGCCGCCCGTTCGACGGAGCAGATCCGCCGCCTGCCGCATGGCCAGCGCCGGGTCGGGTTGCAGGTCCAGCAGTTGGTGGTGGCTGGTGATGCCCAGCCGCGCCAGCCGGGTCGGGCTCGTCCGGATCCGGCCGGCCACCAGGGCGACGGGTTTGCCCGCCCGGATGGCGCGGGTGATCACCGCCATCGGCGCCTTGCCGGCCTCCGACTGCTCGTCCCAGGAACCTTCCCCGACGACCACGAGCCCGGCCGCGCCGATCTGCCGGTCCAGACCGATGGTGTCCAGGACGAAGTCGGCGCCGCTGATCACCTCGGCGCCCAGCGCGGCGATCGCCGCGGCCGCCGTTCCACCCGCCGCCCCCGCCCCGGCGGTCCCGGTGACGTCGACGCCGGTCTCGGCGGCCAGTAGGTGGGCCCACGCGGCCAACGCCCCGTCCAGGATGTCGGCGTCGTCGGTCGCCAGCCCCTTTTGCAGACCGTAGAGCACCGCTGCGCCGGCCGGCCCGGTCAACGGGCTGGTGACGTCAGAGGCCACCGAGAACCGGACGCCGCGCACCCGGGGGTCCAGGGTGGTCAGATCCAGTCCGCGCGCGGCCAGCAGGCCGCGGGCATCCGGGCCGCACGGTGCTCCGGCGGCGTCGGTCACCGTCGCACCCAGGCCGACGAGCAGCCCCAGACCGCCGTCGGTGGAGGCGCTGCCGCCCAGGGCGAGCACGACGTGGCGGGCCCCGTCGTCGATGGCGGCCCGGACCATCGTGCCCAGGCCAAGGGTGCCGCTTCGCCAGGGCTCCAGTCGACCGGCGGGCAGGGCCGCCAACCCGCAGACGGACGCGAGTTCGATGACCGCCAGGTCGCCCTTGCGGGCGTAGGAGGCGGTGACCTGCGCCCCGAGCGGATCGTGGGCGGGGGCGTGCACGCGACGGAAACCGGTGGATACCAACGCATCCAGGGTCCCGTCACCCCCGTCGGCGACCGGGCATGTCACCGCCCGGTGGCCGGCGTCGATGATCCCGTCGGCCACCGCGCGGCAGGCCGTGGCCGCGTCGACGGAGCCCTTGAACTTGTCCAGGGCGACGAGGACCGGTGTCATGCGACCACGGCGGTGCGGCGCCGGTCCACGGTCGCGGCGATCGCGAAGATCACGATCAGCCCGTACAGAATCGGTTGGATGGCCGAGTCGACCCCGGCGATGTCCAGACCGACCCGCAGCACCGAGATCACCAGCGCGCCGAGCACGGTGCGCCCGACGCCTCCCACGCCACCGGAGATCGCGGTGCCGCCGATGATGACTGCGGCGATCGCTGGCAACAGCAACGAACTGGAGGTGGATGCCCCGGCCGACTGCAGCTGGGAGATCTGGAAGACCGCGGCCAGCGCAGCGAACAGGCCGCTGCCCACGAAGACCATGATCACGATCAACGACGTCCGGATGCCGCTGTAGGAGGCCGCCCGCTCGTTCAGGCCGACGGCCTTGACCTGACGCCCCGCCGGCAGACCACGCATGGCCAGCATCAACACCAGGGTGATGATCAGCACGACGACGAAGGCGATCGGGATGCCGAAACGTCGGGTGAAGATCCACTCCACGTAGACGTATCCCTTGGTCACCAGCACGCTGTTCGCCTGGGCAAGCACCAGGGACAGCCCCGCCCACACCCCCATCGCGCCGAGGGTCACGATGAACGAGGGGACCTGGGCCTTGACGTGGACCCAGCCGATGAAGGCTCCGGCGACAGCTCCACCGACCAGGATCAGCGGGACCGCCGCCGCCCCGAGCGACCCCAGTGACTGGGCGAGCAGGACCCCGCACAGGCTGGCCAGGGCCGCGTTGCTCAGGTCGATGCGACCGGTCATCACCACCAGGCACTGGCCGATGGCCAGCAGCGCCAAGGGGGTGGACTGTTCCAGCAGCGAGGCCAGGCTCCGCGGGGTGAAGAACCCGTTGTCGATGATGCCGATCACCGCCACCAGCAGCACCAGGACGACCAGGGGGGCCATCCCGGCGTCCTGCAGCCGGCGAAGCAGGGAGGTCTCCGAAGACTTGCCAGCCTTGTCGGACTTGCCTTTCGAGTTC
>CAYZBB010000001.1:19936-130108 GCA_964476495.1 uncultured Actinomycetes bacterium
AAGCAGGGAGGTCTCCGAAGACTTGCCAGCCTTGTCGGACTTGCCTTTCGAGTTCATGTTCGAGTCGGCGGCGGCCGGGCCCGGCGTGGGCGAAAGCGAGGTCATTTCTTACACCATCCTTGCCAGGACGTCGGCTTTGTCCGGCCGATTGGACGGGGTGGAGGGGAATTCACCGGTGATCCGGCCGTCTCTCATGGTGATCACCCGGTGGCTCATCGCGATGCCCTCGTCGAGGGTGTCCGCGATCAGCAGGACCGACAGGCCCTTCGCGGCCAGTTCCCGGATCAGCTGGTAGACATCGGCCTTGGCGCCGATGTCCAGACCGCGGGTGGGCGTGTCCAGGATGAGTAGCCGAAGGTCGGGGTCCAGCAGCCACTTGGCCAGCACGACCTTCTGCTGGTTGCCACCGGACAGCGTCCGCATCAGGGTGGATGCCGATGGTGTCTTCACCCGGAGCCGGTCGAGCCAGCTCCGCACGGTCTTTCGCTCGAGGGCGGGATCGATGAACGGTCCCTTGGACACCTGGTCGGGGTGGGCAAGGGTCATGTTGTCGTTGACACTCATGCCCAGCACCGCCCCGTCGACCTTGCGTTCGGACGGGATGTAGCCGATGCCGTCGCGCACGGCCTGGGTGGGGGCGCGGAAGTTCACCTTCTGGCCGTCGAGGGTGACGGTGCCGGACCTTACGGGCACCGCACCGAACAGGGCTCGGCCCAGGTATTCCCGGCCGCTCTCCTGCACGCCCATCAGCGCGACGACCTCGCCGCGGGCCACGGTCAGCGAGATGTCGTGGAAGTGCTCGCCGGACAGCTGCGAGATCTCCAGTCGCACCTGCGAATCCGGCTCGACCTGACCCTCGTCGTGGTAGAAGCCCTCGTGCCGTTCCTCGCCGACCATCAGCTCGTACAGCTCGTGCTCGGCCACCGTTTTCGGGTCGCGAACGGCGACGACCTCGCCGTCGCGCATGATGTAGACCCGGTCGCAGACGGCCAGCACCTCGTTCATGCGGTGCGAGACGAACACGATGCTGGCCCGCTGCTTCAGCTCGCGGACGATCTCGTAGAGCTTCTGGATCTCCGCGTGCTCGAGCACCGAGGTCGGCTCGTCGAGCAGGATGACCGGTTCGTGGTGGGTCCGGTCGCCGGTCGCCAAAGCCTTGGCCACCTCGACCATCTGGCGTTGCGCGAACGGCAGCGACTCGGTGGTCGCGGCGGCGTCCAGGCCGGTGCCGACCTGATCCAGGTAGCCCTGGGCACGTTTGCGCAGCTCCGACCAGCGATACACGCCGCCGCGGACGGTGCTGCCCTCGTTGCCCAGCAACACGTTCTCGCCGACCGTGATGTTGGGCAGCAGGGACTGCTCCTGGTAGACCATCGCGACGCCCTCGCGGACCGCGTCGCCGACCCCGTTGAAGGTCACCGGCTGGTCCCGCAGGATCACGTCACCGGTGTCCGGGCGCTGCACCCCGGAAAGGATCTTGAGCAGCGTGGACTTTCCGGCACCGTTCTCGCCGATCAGCCCGACCACCTCGCGGGGGTGGATCTCGATCGAGACATCCTTGAGAGCCTTGACTCCCGGGAAACTCTTGCTGACATTGCGGACACCGAAGACAATCGACTCGGTCATTTCGCTGGTCATTTCACCACCCGCAGACGAGCGCGCAGCCGCCACATCGTGACCACCGCCGCGACAACAACAATGGCGCCGAGAACAGCCTGTTGAATGAACGAGCTGACGCCGGCCAGGACCATGCCGTTGGCCAACGCGGCCATCACGATCACGCCGACCACCGAGTGCAACACCCCGCCACGGCCGCCGGTGAGCACGGTTCCGCCGATGACGACCCCGGCGATGGTGATGAACAGCTGACCGGTGCCGATGCCGACATCACCGACGCCGGTTCGGGCGGTGGCCATCGCGCCGGCCAGGCCTGCGCACAGCCCGGACAGGATGAAGCCGTAGACGCGGACCCGGCGGACCGGGATGCCGGACAGTCGGGCGATGTCCTCGCCGCCGCCGACCACCATCGCGTACCGGCCGAACCGCGAGTAGTGCTGGATCCACATGCCGATCAGCACGACCACGATCGCCGTCCACACCAGCACCGGCAATCCGGCGACCCGATCGATCGCGAAGCTCAGGAAGGTGGTGTCCTGGATGCGGGGCGGCTTCCCGGCGAACAGCAACTGGGCGATGCCCAGTCCGATCTGCCAGGTGCCGATGGTGACGATGAACGACGGCACCCGGAGGAACGCGACCGACAACCCTGACAGTGCCCCGAGTCCCGCACCGACCAGCATCGCGGCCAGGACCGCCCACAGGCCCAGGTTGTTGCCGGTGCGGTCGTTGAGCAGCAGCACCGCGGCGGTCATTCCGGCGGCGCCCATGACGCCCTCAAGGGACAGGTCGATGCCGCCCATCAGCACCACGAAGGTCAGGCCGACGGCGAGCACCGCGGGCACCGCGGCCTGGATGGCCAGGGTGGACAGGTTGCCCAGGGACAGGAAGCTGGGATTGACCACGAGCATGACCAGGCAGATCAGGACGAGCACGGCCAGCGCGGGGACCGGTACCCGCTCCGAGTGAAGGGCCCGTCGCAACGTGCCGGTCTGGGCCTGTTGCGGTGGACCGGTCACCGCGGGAGGCGCGCTCACTGCGAGATCTCCTGACCCGCAGGTGCCCACACGTCGGTGAAGTCGAGGGTCGAGGTGTCCGCGGGGTTCCCGACGGTGGCCACGTTCGCGGCGGTGACGACGGGCAGCGGCTTGAGGTAGAAGGCCCGGTGGTTGGCCGGTTCGATAGACGGGTCGATCTGCCCGGTGGCGGCCGCGAAGCCGATGTTCAGACCGTAGGCCCCCTGCTGCACGGCCGTGGACTGCGTGGTCGCCACGTAGCCGCTGCTGGGGTCGGCGACGGCATCAAGCGCCTCCTTGAGCCCGTCGATGCCGGTGACCTTGATCTCCCCGGCCTTCCCGGCGCCGTTGATGGCAGCCAAGGCACCGAGCCCCATCGCGTCGTTGGCGGCCCAGACACCACCGATCTGGTCGCCGTACTTGGTCAGCAGCGACTGGGTGACGTCCTGGCCCTTGGTGCGGTCCCAGTTGGCGGTCTGATCTTCCAACAGGGTGATGCCCGGGTACTCGGCCAGTGCCTTCTGCAGCCCCTTGAATCGCTCCTGGGCGGGCGCGTTGTCCAGGATGCCCTGCAGCGCGACGACCGACCCCTGGCCGCCCATCGACTCGAAAAGAGCCTTGGCCGTGTCGTAGCCCTGGGGACCCCCGTCGACCGACATGTGCGCGACCCAGTGCGGGTCGTCCGCGGTGGGCAGCAGTCCCTCCGGCGTGTTCCACTGCGTGACCAGCCAGGCGCCGGCGTTGTCGACCTCCTTGACGATGGACGGCACGATCGATGCCTCGTTGGGATCGACGTTGAGCACGACGCATTCGCCGCCGTTCGCGAGGATCGACTTGATCTGGCTGAGCTGCTTGCTGGAGTCACCATCGCTGGCGATCCACTGGTACTTGCCGGTCAGGCCTTTGGCCTCGGCGAACGCCTTCGCACCCGCGTCGACGCTCACGTAGTACTCGTTCTCCAGGCCGCGGCCGGACTGCACGAGAGTGACGTCCTCGGGCTTGCAGGTGCCCTTTCCGCCCGAATCACCGCCGGCGGACGCGGAGCCACTGTCGGCGCAGCCGGCGAGCGTGGCGAGGACAAGGGCGCCGGCGGCAACGCCACTGATGAGTGTGCGACGTGAGCCGCGAAACCGCGGGGCTGGGTGGGAGGGCAGGGCTGGGTGGGAGGGATTTGAATCGGTGCACTTCATTGTGTCGGACCTTTCCTGTGGTGAGCTGACGACGGCCGGCGGCCCTCGTTCGTCGAATAGGCTTGTGCCCGGCGCCGGTGAATGTCTGCGGGTCGGAGCCGGTGCGGTGAATTGGCTTTCGGGATGACGCCTAGGACGCCACTCCCCTGGGCTCGGGGGTCCGTTCCGGCCGGAACACCTCACCGGGCATCTGCCGGACGGATCCCATATTGGGTCGGAAGTCCATGTGCGCAAGGATGTCCCGCTCGACATCGACACCCGGCGCGACTTCGGTCAGGGTGATCCCGCCCTCGTCGAGCTCGAAAACCGCCCGTTCGGTGATGTACAGGGCCGGTTTCCCGGCGCGGCGGGCCTGCGCCGCGGCGAACGTCACGTGCCCGACCGACCGGACGAACTTGCGCAGGGCACCCTCTCGGACGATACGCAGGTACCCGTCGCCGATCTCGACCTGCAGGCCCTTGCCGGTGAAAGTGCCGCAGAACACGACTCGCCTTGCCCCGTTGACGATATCGATAAAGCCGCCGGGTCCGACCGTGGTGTGACCGAGCTTGCTGACGTTGACGTTACCCAGGGCGTCGACCTCGCCCAGGCCCAGGATGGCCACATCGATCATGCCCGACGCGAAGAACTCGAATTGCATCAGCGATGAGAACAATGCCTGCGGATACCGGCTGAGCCCGAAAAGGTCGCCGGTTTCCGGGAATCCACCGACCGGCCCCTGCTCGATGCACAGCGTGATGTCCTGCAGCCGGCCCTGTTCGATCAGCACGTCGACGGCGCCGGCACTCATCCCATAGCCGACGTTGAGAACCGTGCCGGCCGGCACTTCCAGCGCGGCCCTGCGGGCGACAATCCCACGAGGACCTGCGATCGGGTTGATGGCAGGGTGGAAACTGCTCTCGAAGTGGCCGGGCGAGTAGAACGCCGGTTCGAGCGCAGACGCCCCCGACTGGCGCTGCTCGCCGTGCTCCACCACCACGTCGATCAGGGGTGACGGCACCAGCATCAGCCGCGGGTCCAGGGCACCGTCGGCGACGATCTGCTTGACCTGCGCCAGCAGCACGCCCCCGGAGCCGCGGGTGGCGATGGCGACGGCCTGGGCGTCGAGGCTGGAAGCCTCCTGGTCCGCGCTGACGTTGCCGGTGCGGTCGGCCGACCATCCGCGGATGATGCCGACATCCACCGGGATCGGACGATAGTGGAGGTACTCACGGCCGTCGATCTCGATCAGCTGCACAAGGTCGTCGACGGCGGCCGTGTTGATCTTTCCGCCACTCACCCGGGGATCGACGAAAGTGTGCAGGCCGACCGTGGTGATCAGTCCGGGTCGGCCGGCGCCGCTCTCCCGCAGCAGCGCGGCGATCACTCCGGCGGGGAATGAGTAGGCCTCGATCTTGTTGGTGGCGGCCAGCTTCTGCATCGGCTGCGACCAGCTCCAGTGCCCGCCGATCACCCGCTTGACCATGCCCTCGTGGGCGAATCGGCTCAGCCCGGTGGTCGAGCCGTCGCCGACACCCAGGCCATGCACGATCGTCAGGTCACGAGGATGACCTTCGGTTAGGAATCGCCGTTCGATTGCCGCGAAGATATGGTCGGATTCCAGGATCCCTCCGCCGGAGCCGGTCAACGCCACCACGGCGCCGTCCTTGATGGTCTGTGCGGCCTCGTCCGCGGTCGCGAACCGAGTCGGCCGGGCGACGCCGGTCACCGGACGCTCATTCCGCCGTCGACGGTGAGCACGGAGCCCACCGCGAAGCTGGCCTCGTTCGAGGCGAGAAACCTCGATAGTGGTGCCGGAGGTGCCTTCGGCACCACACACAGCATTTTCTGGAACGTCATTTTCCGGTCCCTCGAATAGTGGGTGCACCCGTCCACGCAGCGCTCCGCCTTCCCGGGACGGGCGCCGGCGACGTTGGTACGTTGGACTTTTCGGCCTGAGCTGAATCAACGGGCCGAGACGATGAACGGTGCTGCTGTTCCGATCAATCGGTCCCCGACGCAGGGCGTCGGCGCCGGGACCGTCTTCCAGTTGGTGCCGAGGGGATCTAGACCTAAACGCCGGGCGTCGGCGCCTCGCCGGTCGAGTCCCTTGCCACGAAGCTGGCTTCGATCATGATGGGTTCGTTCGGGCGGTGGTCCGGGTCGCCGGTCAGCAGCGCCCATGCCTTCTCGCCCAGGATGGTCTTGGGGCTGCGGCAGGTGGTCAGCGCCGGCCGGACGTAATGGGACAGGTCCGTGTCGTCGAAGCCGGTCACGGAGATGTCGGCCGGAACGCTCTTGCCCAGCTCCTGCAGCCTGGTCATCACGCCGACCGCGCAGCGGTCGTTGAAGCAGATGAAGGCCGTCGCGCCGGTGGCCAGCGCGGCCTCACATGCCTTGTACCCGGATTCGATGCTTGCCTCGGCCTGGACGGTCGAGGTTTCCAGGCCGATGACCGACGCCTGCGAGATCGCCCGCCACCTTTCGCGGTTCTGCCACGTCAATGGCGAGCCCGCGAGATAGACCGCACGCCGATGTCCCAGAGACACCAGGTGCGCACACAGCTCCAGCATCGCCGGGAAGTTGTCAGCAGCGACAACCGGCAGGTCGACGCCGAACTCGACGCGGTTCACCAGCACCACCGGGGTCTTCCGCCCCGCAAGGGATTTCAGATTCGGCACGGTCAGGCGCGACGACACCAGGATCAAGCCGTCCGTCTGCGCCGAGAGGCTGTTCACGATGTCCAACTCAGTATCTGGGTCACCGTCGGAGTCGGCCACGACCAGCCGCTGCCCGTCATGACCCGCAAGGATGTTGATCTCCTTGATGATGTCGTAAAAGTACTGATTCCCCAGGTCGGGAACGACCACCGCCATCGTCCGGTGCAGACCGGTCGCCAGCCCGCGGGCCGCAGGGTTCGGCCGGTAGCCCAGTTCATCGGCCGCCTTGCGGACCCGTCCGACCATCTCCTGGTTGACCACGGCTGACCCGCTCAGCACCCGGGACACGGTGGCCGTCGAGACGCCGGCCCGGTCTGCGACCTGGCTGATCGTGACGGCGCGGTTATTCACTGTGTCAGTATCCTGGACCGGCCAGGTGCAGCCGAGCCGATGACTTTCCGGGCGCATCACGCGAAGAGGTGTGTCGATCAGATGCATCGTTCGAACCTGTCGATCAGCGTGGTGAGAGTCAGCTCTGGCTCCGCGGCCCACCACTGGTCACTGAGGATCTCGACCTCGACGAGCCCGTCGTAGCCCGCGGAACGGCACCCGTCCACCAGGCCGGTCAGGTCGATCGTCCCGTCGCCGATCATTCCCCGGCCCGCGAGCAGGCCGCCGGTCAGCGGGGAAACCCAGTCCGAGACGTGTACTCCGGCGATCCGGTCTCCGGCCCGGCGAATCGTGTCCGCCAGCCTGACATCCCACCACACGTGGTAGGCGTCGACGACGACTCCGATGCCCGGACCGGTGTTGTCGGCCAGACCCAGGGCGTCGTCGAGGAGGCAGACGACCGAGCGGTCCGCGGCCATCATCGGGTGCAGCGGCTCGATCGCCAGCCGAACGCCGGCCGCGGACGCGTCCCCGGCCACCGCCGCGATGCCGTCCGCGACCATCTGCCAGGAGCCACGCACGTCCTTGCCGACGACCGGACCGCAAACCAGGACCAGGCAGTCGGCGCCCAGCGTGGCGGCCTCGTCGATCGCACGGCGGTTCTCCTGCACCGCAGCCGCCCGGCCGGCCGCGTCGGGTGCGGTGAACATCCCGCCTCGGCACAGCGATGACACCCGCAAACCTGCGGCGCGGGCCCGTTTGGCGACATTCTCGGCGCCGACGTCGGCCAACTGGTGGCGCCACGGTGCGATGCCACCCAGCCCGTGGCTCTCGGCCAGCTCGATGACGCGCTCGATCGGCAACGATCGCACCGTGATCGTGTTCAGGCTCAGCTGTTTGCGGTCCATGACGATCACGCCAGGCCGTGGGCAGCGAGATGGGCAGTCAGCCGATGTGCGGTCAGTGCCGGGTCCGGGAAGAGGCCGACCCGGTCGGCCTCAACGAAAAGGTCGAGCAGGTGCTGAATGCTGCGCCCCGAATCCAGACCGCCGATCATCCGGAACGACTGCTGGTCACCACCGAGGTATGACAGCCACGCGACGCCGGTCTTGTAGTACTGGGTCGGAGCCGCGAACATCAGGCGAGACAGCGGGAGGGTCGGCTCCAGGATCTGCCTGAAACCATCAGGGTCGTCGGCGTCCAGGCGGGCCAACGCGGCCGCCGCGATGGGGGTGATGGCGGCAAACGCGCCCAGCAGGGCATCGCTGTGGCCCAGCTCGTCGCCGGCGATCAGGTCGACATAGTTGAAATCGTCGCCTGTGTACATCCTGACGCCGGCCGGCAGCTGCCTGCGCAGATCCACCTCCCGGGCGGCGTCCAACAGGGAGATCTTGATGCCTGAGATCTTGGTGGCCTCCGCCTTGATCAGGTCCAGCACGGTCCTGGCGGCCACGTCCAGATCATCGCTACCCCAGTAGCCGGCCAACTGAGCGTCAAATGCAACCCCCAGCCAATGCAGCACCACCGGACCCCGCGCCGCGGCCAGCACCGCTCTGTACACCTCCAGGTAGTCGTCGGCACTTCGGGCGGCAGCGGCCAGCCAACGGCTCGCCATCAGCACCGGCTGGCCACCGCGTTGCTCGACGAACTCGACCTGCTCGATGTAGGCCTCGGTGATCTGCTGCAGCGTGGCGGCGCGATCCTGGCGGAGCTGGTCGGTGCTGACCCCGACGACGGTCGCGGCGTTGCGTGGGCGACCGGCGGCCAGGGTCCGATCGATCAGCTGCTGGGCGTCGGCCCATGGCAAGCCCATTCCCCGCTGCGCCGTGTCCATCGCCTCGGCCACGCCAAGGCCCAGGTCCCAGATCCGCTCGCGGATCCGCAAGGTGGCGTCCCAGTCGATCGTATCGACGCCGCTGTCGGCCATCGAGGCCCGCAAGGGATCGGCGACGACGTGCGCTGCGGCGAATGCGTCCCGCGAGGTTGTCGGCGACGACGCAGCGGGGTAGCCGTGACCTTCGCGCAGCACGTGCACCCCGCCATTGGGCCCTGGGATCGTCACCGAAATCGACATGATCACACTCTCCACATTGAGTAAGCGCTTACTACGCTGGGTGTCAAAACCTTGCCTATGCCCTTTGTGCTGCTGTACCGTAGCCGATGTTCGAGCAAGCCGTCAAGTAAGCGCTTACTGGAGGATTCAAGTGAAGATCGTTGACACCGTCGTCGACTCCACCGCCGAGCAGGCCACCGTCCGCAGGTACGGGCTGTTCATCGCCGGCGACGAGAGGCCCACCGGGCCGGATGTCGTCGATCGGCACTCCCCGGCCACCGGACAGCTGGTCGCCAGTTACACCGAGGGCACCCGCGAGGACGCCCAGGCTGCGGTCGAAGCGGCCAGATCCGCGTTCGACACCGGCACCTGGCCGCACCTGCCCGGCCAGGAACGATCCCGCGTGCTGGGCCGCCTCGCCGCCCTCATGCAGCGTGACTCCGAACGGCTCGCCCGGATCGAAGCCGAGGAGACCGGCAAGCCGCTGCGGCTGGCCCGCGGCGATATCCAGACCAGCATCGGGTTGACCGAATACGCTGCGGCCCTCGCCCTGACCGTGCACGGCGACGTCCACACCAACCTCGGCCCGGGGTTCACCGGGTTGGTCACCCGGGAGCCGGCCGGTGTGGTCGGGATGATCACGCCGTGGAACTTCCCGCTGCTGCTGCTCATGCAGAAGCTGCCGTTCGCGCTCGCTGCCGGGTGCACCGCGGTCGCCAAGCCGGCCGAAGTCACCTCGGGCACCACCGTGGAGATCGCCCGGCTGGCCGTCGAGGCCGGCATCCCGGCCGGCGTGTTCAACGTCGTCACCGGCCGTGGCTCCGTCGTCGGGCAGTACCTGGCCGAGTCCGAGGGCGTCGACGTGCTTTCCTTTACCGGCAGCACCTCGGTGGGACAACGCATCATCGCCGCGTCCGCGAGCAACACCAAACGGCTGTCCATGGAACTCGGCGGCAAGGCGGCCACCATCGTCTTCCCCGACGCCGACCTGGAAGCAGCCATCGACGGAGTCCTGTTCGGCGTGTTCTTCAACCAGGGCGAATGCTGCGTGTCCGGCGCCCGCCTGCTCGTGCACGAACAGGTCGCGGACGAGTTCCTGGCGGCCCTCGCCGGCCGAGCTCGTGAGCTCGCCGTTGGGCAACCGCTGGACGAGGGTTCGGATATCGGCGCACTCATCCATGCCGAGCACCTGGCAAGTGTCTTGAACTACATCGAGGTCGGTCAGAGGCACGGCGCCAAGGTGCTCGTCGGCGGCGAGAGGTTGGCCGGCCTCGGGCTTCAGGACGGCTACTTCATCGCCCCGACCATCCTCGACGATGTGAACCCCGACAATCCCGCCTTCCAGGAGGAGATCTTCGGCCCCGTCCTCACCGTCACCCGGTTCGCCACGACCGAGGACGCGATCAACCTCGCCAACGCCGTCCAGTTCGGACTTGCAAACACCGTCTGGTCCAAGAACATCGACACCGCTCTCACCGTCGCACGCGCCCTGCGCAGCGGCACAGTCTGGATCAACACCACCATCGACGGCGCCCCGCAACTACCCGGCGGTGGCGTGAAGAACAGCGGCTACGGCCGCGAAATGGGACAGGTTGGATTCGACGAATTCACCGAGGTGAAGACGATCCAGATCAGGACGGGCGAGCGCGAACCGTTCTTCAGGTAGACCGCGGCGGTCAGAGCATCCCGGCTCGGTGCAGCACGCTTCATCCCGTCGCGGATCAAGTCCCGTTGCATCGAGCGATCGGACGTCCCGGCGATCCGCCAGTGTCGTGCCAGCCGCAGGACTCGAACATCACCTGGACCAATTGGTCAGCAACTCCCTCGACCTCGGCCCTGCCCGGGAGGGGACCCACCCGCAAGTCTCCATCGGCCGAAAGGAGCCCTCGCATGGCCAACACCCAGCAGCTTCCCGAACCACTTGTGGTGCACTGGGAATGGCAGAACCAGGCAGCATGCCGAGGGATGGACAGCTCAGTCTTCTTCCACCCGCATGACGAACGGAATTCCGCACGTGAGGATCGCATCACCGCTGCCAAGGCTGTCTGCCGTCGATGCCCGGTGATCGCGCAGTGCCTCGACTATTCCATCCGAGTTCGAGAACCATACGGAATATGGGGTGGCCTCTCCGAGGCCGAACGTGCCTGCGCCCTTGGTGTCCGATCCCTCCGCTACCCAGGGTCCACCTCGGGCAGTTCGGCAGACAATGCCGGTAACTCAGATGCACGTGAATAGCGACCACCATCACGGCCCGGCAGAGCTACACGCCTATCGAGGACGGGTGGCGTGGGTCGACACGGATGCCAGCCGACGCATCCACCTCACCGCCCCATTCAGGTGGGCCGAAGCCTCGGGCACTCCCATTCTCACCCGTTTCTCACCCATGGATCGACGCCGGTTCACCGTCCTCGGTGGCAGCAAGTTCTCGGTACAGGTAGGCGAACCTCAATGCCTTGTGCAAACTGGGGAACCTCAGCGCAGCCGACACGCGAGTGCCACCAACGCGGAACATCGTTGCCACTCGCGTCCACTTCGTGTTCTCGGGCCAGCGCACGTCCTGTTGCACCACCAGGATGGCTGGGCTGATGGGATGGTAGGAGCGCGGGCGCACGATGATCCCCGACCGGGTGATCCAGTCCGCGAACTCGGCCGGTGTGATGGGTCCTGCGCCCTTCGGGCCGTTCACCACGAACGGGTCCGTGACGATCTGCTCTGCCGCTGTGAGGTCGGCCGCGTTGACCACCTCATGCCACCGGACAACGGCTTCCTCTGTCCTGGTTCTCGCACCCATCCCTAAAGTGTATGCGTTTCGCATCGAAATCGGTAGAGGTCCACCGCGCAGCCCACGGCCGACGCTTCAGCGGCGCTCGACCTGGGCTCGAAGGAATCGCTGCAGATAGTCCTGGAAGCGGCGCACGTCGTCCGGAGACCAGTCGCTGGTGAGGTCGGCGAAGACGGCCTCCTGCCATCGGTGCGCGGATTCGAGCATCCGCGATCCTTCGGGGGTCACGAGGAGCAGGCGTTGGCGCGCGTCGGAAGGCGACGCAACCTTGCTCAGGTAGCCCCTCTCGACAGCCTGGGTGACGAAGCGGCTCGCACCGGACTGATCGATGCCGAGCTCGTCAGCGATCTGATTGACAGTGGCTCCGCGGCCACCCTGGAGCGCGGCGACCGCTTCGGTGACCATGACATCGCGGCCGCGTTCGGCGTCGACGGCGTGCCCTGCGCCCGTCCATCTGCGCGACCAGTAGCGGACCACGCGGAACAGCGCCCGCCCGGGCGTCACGTGTTCCGCTGGTTCCGGCGTTGACGGCGTCACGACCACGAGTCTATGCGATCCGCATGTACAAATGTACGCGCGGATCGTCTTGGCATTGAGCGTGATGGGCATCACGGCGTCGACGAGCCCGATGAGAGCTGGGTCTGACCGACGCCCTTCACCCGGATAGTCGATGCCGCGGCGACCAACGGGTCCCCGCGATCGGTCTGACTTGAGCTGTTGATCGGCTTCGTCGTTCGCTTTCCGGGGTGACGCAGAGTGCGGCGACCGAGTATCCGGGCCCTTTCGTCCTCCGACATGCCACCCCAGATTCCGTAGGGCTCGGCGGTGAGCAAGGCGTGGTCTGCGCATTCATCGATGACCGGACACTCCCGGCAGATCGCCTTTGCCTCATTGATGCGGTGTGCCCTGTGGTTTCGACGTTCGCCGAACGGGTGGTAGAAGACCTCGACGTCCATGCCTCGGCAGGCTGCCAGAACCTGCCAGTCCCAGTACTCGGCGATCGGCCGCTGCGGCCGGTAGTCGGTCGGCATCTGAAATCTGCCCCCAGACTTCTGGTTCGGCGGCGCTCGGCGCACCCAAGCTGCCGATCTGCATGGGGTGCACCGTGGCCGACTCACTGCTTCGGGCGTCCACCGGCTCCGATATCTGTGTTTCTCCCGGCCGAACCGGGAGTGCCCGCTTCATGCGACCACGAAATGAATCGTCCTGGTGTTGCGGGCTTGGTGATTCGCGGTGACGCCGAATGACGAGTGCGGACTATCCGATTCGGGCCTTCAGCGTCTGGAATGCGGCCGACAGGGCCAAGGGAAGCCTTTCACCATCATTGTCTGCCAGCTTGGTTTCGAGTTCGTCATACACCTCGACGGTCCACCGACGGTCCTGGTGATAGTCGGTCGGGCCACGGTCCAGGATCCGGAACCTCACCGGCCCCAATCCGTCGATCGTGCCGAGGTAGGTGTGCACTTCTTTGGCGTCTTCGAGCCCGTTCTGCCGGAGCAGCTCCAGCGGGTTCAGCCCTGCGTCGTCCATGTCATTCCTCGGTTTCTGAATCGAACTTGGTTGAGAGATGTTGGCTGGCTTGTTCTCTTGTGTCTCCACGGCCGGAGCCTTCCCGCCGTTCGCGCTTGCGCCGGTGAGTCCATGTGGGTGGTAGGCGTATATGTGCCGGCCCTGGGTCCGCGACCGCGGTGGGCAGCAGTCCGTCGGACGGGTAGTGGAACACGTGCCCGTTCTCGTCGGTGATGGTGAGCCGCCCCTCGAAGCGATCGATCGACCGCACGGTGCGAGGATGTTCGTCGGGGTTGGGTCGCCAGAGATCTCCCGGGTCGATCAGCAAACTGTGATGCATGGTGCGGGTGTAGCCAAGGGACGGTGGCGCGACCGGTTCGTGGTGAAGGACCACGGCGGCGTTGGCCAGGGTCAGCACGAGGAGTTCCTTCCGGGAACGTCGGGGTTGCCCCCGCCGGTCCCTGCTGAAAGCGTTGGTTCTGTCGGCGGTTCCGCGATGAGTCGGCCTCTCGTCCGGATGTGTCGTCCGGCCGCGTGATCGGTGCAAAGGGAGGGCTCTTGCACAGATCGACCGGTTCCTCGTGATCAACGCGCGGAACAGCTCACCGGTCGAGACATGCGGCACGCCCACCGCCCGGCTCAGCAGGACCGACTGCGGGCCGATGATCATCCGTCCCATCTGCGCTCCTCCATCGGATCTGGGTTGATTCGAGCGCGGTCAGGCGTGGGCGTGCAGGGGTTTGCCGGCGAGCGACAGGTGGGCCTCGCCGATGGCCTCTGACATCGTCGGGTGCGGGTGGATCAGAGCAGCTACCTCGTCGGCGCGGGCGTCCCAGTTGACGATGAGCTGGGCCTCGGCGATCAGTTCTCCAGCACGGCTGCCCACGATGTGCACACCCAGGACCGGGCCGTCCTTGGCCGCGACGAGCTTGACCGCGCCGGAGGTCTTCAGAATCTGGCTCTTGCCGTTGCCGCCCAGGTCGTACACCGTTTCCACCACGTCGTAGCCGGCGTCGGCGGCCTGGCTGCTGGTCAATCCGACGGACGCGACCTCCGGTTCGCAGTATGCGATCCGCGGCACACCGGCATAGTCGATCGGCTGCACCGGCAACCCGGCGAGTCGCTCGGCGACCAGAATGCCTTCCGCGAAGCCGACGTGGGCCAACTGCAGAGTGGGAATCAGGTCCCCCACAGCGGAGACGGTCTCCACGCTGGTGCGGCAGTATTCGTCGACGACGACATAGCCCCGGTCCAGCTGAACACCGGCCTCGGCGTACCCGAGGCCGTCGGACACCGCACCCCGACCAACGGCCACCAGCAGCAGCTCGGCCGACAGCTCCTTCCCGCCCTCGAGGATGACGGTGACCCCGGTGGCGGACAGCCGGACACCCGAGAAACGTTGGCCGAGCTCGAACTTGATGCCGCGGCGACGGAACGCCCGTTCGAGCAGCTTGGACGACGACTCATCCTCCAACGGCAACAGGCGGGGCAGCGCTTCGACGATGGTGACCTCGGCACCGAAAGAGCGCCAGACACTGGCGAATTCGACCCCGATCACTCCCCCGCCCAGGACGATCACCGAGGAAGGTACGCGGTCCAGCCGAAGCGCGTGGTCGCTGCTGATCACCCGGTCGCCGTCGATGGTCAGGCCGGGCAATGACCTGGGTGTGGATCCGGTGGCCAGCAGGATGTGCCGGCCGGTCAGCACCTGGTCGTCGACCCGAACCGTAGTGGGCGAGGACAGGACACCCTGTCCGGTCACGTAGGTGATGTTCTTGGACTTGATCAGTCCCTGGAGGCCTGCGTGCAGCTTGCGGGTGACGCCGTCCTTGTACTTGTGCACCCCGGGCATGTCGATGCCGGTCAGTTCGGCGGTGACCCCGAACTGATCGCTTTCCCTGGTGCTGTCGGCGATCTCGGCGGCGTGCAGCAGCGCCTTGGTGGGAATGCAGCCCCGATGCAGACAGGTACCGCCGAGCAGCTCACGTTCGACCAGGGCGACCGAATGGCCGAGTTCGGCGGCGCGCAGCGCGGCGGCATACCCGCCGGATCCACCGCCCAGGATCACGAGGTCATGGGTGTTTGCGGTGCTGGTCAAGATGCTTCTCCAAGAATGGGCACGGACGGCCGGGTTCGGCCTCGGAAGCTGGGGTCAGCTGCTGGCGGCTGCACGGCCGGCTTCCAGCCGGGCGACCGGAACGCGGAATGGCGAACAGGACACGTAGTCCAGCCCGACCTGGTGGAAGAAATGGATCGACTCCGGGTCACCGCCGTGCTCGCCGCAAACCCCGAGCTTGAGGCTTGGGCGGGCGCTGCGGCCCTCCTTCGCACCGATCGCGACAAGCCGGCCGACGCCGTCGGCATCGATGGTTTCGAACGGCGAAATGGTGAACACGCCCTTCTCCAGATACGTGGCGAAGACCGCGGCCTCCACGTCGTCCCGCGAGAATCCCCAGGTGGTCTGGGTCAGGTCGTTGGTGCCGAATGAGAAGAAGTCGGCCTCCTCGGCAATCCGGTGCGCGGTCAGCGCAGCCCGGGGCAGTTCGATCATCGTGCCGATCGGGACGCCGAGGGCAATGTCGTGGGCGGCCGACACCTCCTCCAGGATGGCCAGCGCCTCCTCCCGGATCAGGTGCAGCTCCATCACTGAGCCGACCAGGGGCACCATGATCTCCACCCGGGGGTCGCGACCGCGGGCCAGTTGGCTGCACATCGCCTCGGCGACCGCGCGGACCTGGAGGGCAAAGAGACCAGGGATGAGCAGGCCCAGCCGCACGCCGCGCAGACCGAGCATCGGGTTCGACTCGTGCAGCCGTTCTACCGCGGCCAGCAACCGGGCGTTGTGCTGCGCGGCCTCGCCCGTGTCGCCGCGTTCGGCAGCGATGGCCACCTGGACGGCAAGCTCGGCGCGATCGGGAAGGAACTCGTGCAGCGGCGGGTCGAGCAGCCGGATGGTGACTGGAAGCCCGTCCATCGCCTCCAGCAGCTCAGTGAAGTCCTGCCGCTGAAGCGGTAGCAGTGCGGCCAGCGCCTGGGCACGTTCGGTGGGACCGGCTGCCAGGATGACCCTTTCGATCAGCGAACGGCGGTCCCCCAGGAACATGTGTTCGGTACGGCACAAGCCGATGCCCTGGGCTCCCAGGGATCTTGCCCGCGCCGCGTCGGCGGCAGTGTCTGCATTCGCGCGCACGGCCAACCGGCGGCGGGCGTCGGCGTGGCCGAGCAGCCGTTCGACCGCCTGGACCAGGGCCGCGGTCTCTTCGTCCGCGTCCCGCAAAGCGGCGTCCAGACCGTTCTCGATGTAGGTCTCCACAGGGGACGCGACGACGGGCAGCGCACCGGCGAACACTTCTCCGGTGGAACCGTCGATGCTGATCAGGTCGTCCTCGCCGAGGATCCGCCCGGCCACTCGGACCTGCCGGGCGGCAGCATCGACGTCCAGGGCGTCAGCGCCGCACACGCAGGTCTTGCCCATCCCACGAGCGACGACGGCGGCGTGCGAGGTCTTGCCACCGCGGGCGGTGAGAATGCCTTCAGCGGCAATCATTCCCTCCAGGTCGTCAGGGTTCGTCTCCTGACGGACAAGGACGACCCTCTCCCCGAGGTCGGCCGCCGCCTTGGCGGCGGCCGAATCGAAGACGATCCGGCCGACGGCGGCACCTGGCGATGCGGGCATGCCGCGCGCCAGCAGGTCGCGGGCGGCGTGCGGGTCGAACTGGGGGAACATCAGCTGGGCCAGCTGCCCGCCGGATACCCTGGTCAGCGCCTCATCGGGCGTGATCAGTTCTTCGTCGACAAGTTGGGCGGCAATCCGGAAGGCGGCGCCGGCGGTGCGCTTGCCGACCCGGGTCTGCAGCATCCACAGCTTGCCGCGTTCGATGGTGAATTCGATGTCGCACAGGTCCCGGTAGTGCGTCTCGAGTCTGCGCATGACCCGGCTCAGCTGCCGATGCGACTCCGGGTCCAGCCTGGCCAGGTCATCCAAGCTCAGGGTGTTGCGGATTCCGGCGACGACGTCCTCGCCCTGCGCGTTGGCGAGGTAGTCGCCGTATGCGCCGGCCTTGCCGGTGGCCGGGTCCCGGGTGAACGCGACACCTGTGCCGCTGGTGGGTCCGAGGTTGCCGAACACCATGGTGCAGATGGTGACAGCGGTGCCCAGTTCCTGGGGAATGCGTTCACGCCGCCGGTACAGGCGGGCCCGGTCGGTGTTCCAGGAGTTGAAGACGGCCCTGATCGCCAGATCCAGCTGCTCCCGCGGATGCTGGGGAAACTCGATTCCGGAGTGGGTGTGGATCTCCTGTTTGAACACCTGCACCAAGGCGCGCAGGTCATCGACGCCCAGATCAAGGTCGTTGCCGGTGCCCTTGTCGGACTTGAGCTTGTTCAAGGCATCGCCGAATACCTCGCCGGGGATTTCCAACACGGTCTTGCCGAACATCTGCAGCAGCCGGCGGTACGAGTCCCACGCGAAGCGCTCGTCGCCGCTCTCCTCCGCGAGGCCCTTGACGCTGGCGTCGTTCAGTCCGATGTTCAGGACGGTCTCCATCATCCCGGGCATCGAGAACTGGGCCCCGGAACGGACACTGACCAACAGCGGGTCGTGCCGGTCGCCGAGCCGCCGGCCCAGGCCATCCTCCAGGTGGCGCAGCGCCATGGTGACCTGCACCCGCAGGTCGGCCGGTTCCTCACCCTGGCCCAGGAATTCCCGGCAGGCCTCGGTGGTGATGGTGAAGCCCGGCGGAACGGGCAGGCCCAGTCTGGTCATTTCGGCCAGGTTCGCTCCCTTGCCGCCGAGGAGGGCCTTCTGTTCCTTGTCTCCCTCGGAGAATTCATAGACGTACTTGGGCACGGGGTCTCCGTTCAGGCGGCGTGGTTGTTCGAGGGTGGAGGCATCGGTCCGACGCCCGGAACCAACGGGCCCCGGACCGGTGCCCGGCCGGCGCTTGCGGTCAGGCTGGGATCGCCTTGTCCACCTCGGCGGCGACCCGGTCGTCGGACCAGCCCTCGGCGATCTGCCTGTCCTGCAACTGGCGCAGTTGCCGAATGAGCGATGGCCGATCCCACTCGACGTCGTCGTAGGTGAGCAGTTCGCCCTTGGCGACCGACCGGGTGACCCGGGCGCCGCCCACCAGACCCAGCGGCAGGAGCCGCTCCTCCAGGAAGACGCCCGCGTTTTCGATCATTCCGTAGACGGTCGAGCCTCCGATTCCGTCCAACGCGTCACCGGGCTGCAAGTCCCGCTTGGCCGCAGCACCGACCTCGGCGTTCCAGGCGATCGGCGCGATGCTGGCCTGCTCGTGCAGCACGGCCTCGCCGACCGACAGGGGCGCCTCGATGCTGGCCAGATGGTACGGCCGGTAGAGCGAGAAGTACGGGCCAGGGCCCATTTTCAGGTAGCTCATCTCCTCGTGCACCGTGGGGTCATCGGTCTTGACGATGACGAAAACACCGGGCGCGACGGGGCCGGTGCTGTAGTCGACATACCCGCTCCCCGGCAGGATGCCGCCGTCCGCCTCGGGGATGAAGATCTCGGGCAGTGTGGGCACGGTCGCGGGCGGCCCGTTCATCCCCCGCTTGGTCACCTTCAGGTCGGCGCCGTTGGCCAGGGCAGCCATCTCGATCATCGCCTTGGAGCCGTCCACGAAGCTGCACAGCATCTTCGGGTTCATGTGCTTGCGGGTGGCTTCCTCCCGCAGTGAGTCGGGAGTGGCCTCCGGGTTGAGCGGGTTGTTCTTGCCCTTGCCGGCGCACACCACGTCGAATGCGAGGTCGCGGGCGAACTCGACGAGGCGCACGGCCTCGGCCGGCTCGTCTCCGCGGCAGAGGGTATAGATCCGGTCGGCGTCGCGGGCCAGCGCGGCGAGCAGGAAGCCGATGGTGACGTCGCATTCCACGTTCAACAAACCGACGTGTTTGCCATTGCGCAACGCGGCCAGCGACAGGGCAGCGCCCACGTCCGGCACACCGGTGGCGTCGACCACCATATCCACATCCGTGGCGGCCAGCGCGACCGCGTCGGTCAGCACTGCGTGCCGCCGGCCGCCGTCCGCGTCGGGGTCTATTCCGACGGCCTTGTAGGCGTTGACAACCCGGTTGGGGTCGACGTCGGCGATCGCGCCGATCTCCAAACCGGTGATCCGCTGCACCTGCGCCACGAACCCGGAGCCCATCTGGCCGGCGCCGGCCAGGCCGACCCGGACCGGGCGGCCCGTCTTCTGCTCTCGCTCGGCCAGCCGCTTGCTGTAGCCCATGATTTCCTCTCGGTTTGCTGTTGTGTGCGTGTTGTCAGTTCGGTTGGTCGCCCGCCACGATCACGACCCGGCTGCCCTGGCGGGGCACCGGCAGCGGTTTTTCCTCCACACTGATGTCGCCGGGCAGCTGAGCTGTCGTCGCACCATTGGCCTTGAACGAGACATGGCCCAGAGCCGTGAGATTCGCGTTGGCCACGTCCCCGACCGACAGAATGGCGAACTCGTCGGAGTCCAGCAGGAGCCGATCACCCGGCTGAACCCCGCCGTCCTTGACGTCGGGCGTGTGCAGAGCGCACAGGTCGTGCAGTTCCGGCGGCGCACCTTCACCGAAGATGATGAGCATGCCCTGACCGACGAAGTCGGCGACCAAGGGTCCGACGCTGGTGACGGTCGTCGAGTACCTGATGGTGCCGGTCATCAGACCGCTTCGACGTCGTCGGGTCCGACCCCGGACACGAAGATCTGCTCAGTGATGAAACTGGCCAACGGCCCGGACGGCGACGTGGCATGGATGTCCACCGTCGGCACCTTCTTCATCGGATACACCCCGATCCGAGCCGTCCCCCCACAATCGATCACCGCGACCGCGATCTTGTCGAACGCCGCAGACGACGAGAACCCGTCAAACGCCTGACCACCGGTCAACTCCGCGATCCGCGCCGCCACCGGATGAATCCCCCCACCGGTCACCGAATAGATCAACGGACGGGCATCGGTCGGCGTGATCGTCAACGGACCACCCCACCCCCCACGACCGGGCCTGATCTTCACACTCTTGTACTCCGCCATCGGAGCCTTCCTCTCAACGTCGGAACTTGACTTTCTTGGACGATCTGTCGACCACTCAAGGCAGTCGAGAATTACTTGTTCGCCAGGTGTTTGCCCGGTAGGTGAGTGCTAGTCGGTGTACATGCCGAAGCTGGCGAAATAGGCGATGATGACCGACGCCGGACCGGTGATCATCCTGGACACGAGCACAGCGGGCACGCCGAGTTCGGTGGTTTCGGGTTCGGCCTCGGCCAGCGCGAGACCGACCGGGATGAAGTCACAGCCGACCTGGGAATCGATGGCGAACAGGGCGGGCAGCGCGTACTGCGGCGGAACGTTTCCCGCGCCGATCTGGGTTCCTATCAGCACGCCGATGATCGACGCGATCACCGCGCCCGGGCCCAGCAGTGGAGACAGGATCGGGATCGAGCAGATGAAGGACAGCACGACCAGGCCGATGATGCTGCCCGCCAGTGCGGTCAGGCCGCCGGCGATCCAGTCGCCCACGCCGGTGCTGGTGATCAGCCCGATCAGGAACGAGACGAACGCCATGAACGGCAAGACGTTCTTCAGGACCATGTCAATGGTGTCACGGCCGGCCTGGTAGAGCGTGGCGACGATGCTGCCGACGAACTTGCCGACCTTGGTGACCACAGTGGACAGGCCGCTGACGAGCCCGTTCTTCTTCTTGGCCGGCGGTGCCGTTTCCACGTTGCTTGTCATGTCAGGCCACCTGCGCCTTTGGGGTCCGTCGGGACATGATGCGGAAGATGATCTCGGTGGTGCAGCCACGCATGAAGATCACGACCAGGCCGACCAGGATGTAGCGGACGGCAAGGTCGCCGATCGGCAGGTTCTGCGCGGTGATCCCGGCGGCGATGCCCGCCCAGACGAAGTACTCGCCGGCGTTGGCGTGGGGGAACAACCCGAGGATCGGATGGACGAAGCTGACCGTCGCGTCGTAGAAGGCGGGCTTCTTCGACTCGGGTAGGAACCGGCCCATCGTGTAGCACATGGGGTTGGTCAGGAAGAACACTGACAGGAAGGGCAGCACCATGTACCGCAGCGGCAGGTAGATGAATCCCGGCCGGGCGGCGAACGCACCGAACCTGTCGATCCGCTCCGGCCCGACCAGTTTGATCAGGGCGTTGACGGCGGTCAACAGCACGATGAGCAACGGGATGATTCCGACCAGCAGGGCCACGAACGTGTCCGCGCCCGCCTGGAAAATGGCGATGAAGTTCTCGGCCCAGTGCGCCAACGTGCCCAGGAAGCCTTCCGGGTCCGGAGGCGGGGGTGGGTCGTCGGCGGCGACCAGGAGGTGCGTCAGTGCAAGGCTCATGGCGCGATGGGGTCCTTTCGCTGGGCAGGGGTTTGACGGTCCGGCGCCGGGTGATCATGCTGAGATGAGCGTTCACCGGGCATACGACAGACTTTCGGTCTGAGGGCAGCGCCGACCGACCGAACTGCATTCGGACACAGGAGCAGTCGGTGATCAGGCGAAGCGGATGCGGGATGCGCGGGGTCTACCCGCAGCGGTCACGCAGCGGCAGGCACCGGTCGGCGGCTCACCCGGGGCTTGGTTCCGGTCCTTCTGCCGACGACGAAGGAGGCCGAGTGCGTGGCGGCAGCGGCCACCAGACCGGGCAGTCCGGGCGGGGTCCTGCCGGCTGCCAGGTCAACGGCCCGGCAGCCCACCAGCCTGGGATCGGCATGTCCAGTAGCGAAGACGGTGACCCCGCGGAAGACGAGATTCGCACTCACCACCTTGTTCTCGTCGAAGGTGAGCCCGACGATGACGCGCCGGCCGATCTTCTTTGCCATGCCGACCGAGAGTGTGCCGTGTTCACGCAGTGCCATCAGTTGCCGGCGGTGGCGCAACGCCTGCCAGATCGTCAACAGGCGCTGCGCCAGCCAGATCGCCGCCACGCAAACGACGATCATGATGGTGGACCCTGTCATTCATGACCTCCTTGTCAGTTCGAGAACCGCTCGTGCAGCGGTGATGTCGCAACAGAGCACATCCAGGAACCCGCCGCGCAGGGCGCCGAGCAGGCCCGGCGCCTTCTCTCGCCCGGTCGCCACCCCCATCACGGTGGGGATCTTGCGTAGTTCCTCGAGAGTGATTCCCAGGATGCGGTCGTTGGCCGCTCCCAGGTAGGGCCGGCCCTGATGGTCGTAGAAGCGAGCACAGATGTCCCCGGCCAGGTCGGCCGCGTGCAGCGCCGCCAGTTCGGTGCGGGCCAACCGCATCTGGTCCACGACGGCCTCGGACGAGCCGTGCCCGAACGAGCCGATGCCGACCATGGCGATGTCCGAGTGCCGGGCAGCATCAAGGGCCTCGGAGATCGATGCCTCCTGGGCCAGCAGGGCAACCGCGTCCGGTCGATCCAGTACCGCCGGCGCATGGAGGTACCGGTAGTGGGCACCCAGCCGCAGGGCGAGTTCACGCAGCAGTTCTTGTCCGGTCGGCGCGCTCGACACGGGCGAGAGTCCGCCCACCAGTTGCAGAATCTCAACATCGACGCTGTGGTCGGCGGTGACCGACCACACCAAGTTCTGCAATGAGGTTCCCCAGGACAGGGAGATCTTCTGCCCGTCCCGGAGCTTGTCGATCAGCCAGGAAGCTCCCAGTTCGCCGGCGCGCCGTTCCGGCGCCGACCCGGGTTCGAACCGGGCCACCAACGCGTCGGACAGCCCGAACTGCTCCATCAGTTGCTGTTCCAAGTCGTGATCACGGCCTCCGGGGTCCAGAATGCGAATCTGGACGACCCCACGCTGGCGGGCGGCGGTCAACATGCGGGACACGTTTGATCGCGTGGTCTGCATCTCCTGGGCCACCTCCTTCTGCGAGAGACCGTCGATGAAGTAGAGGCGGGCGGCCCGAGCGAGCTCACCGTCGTCGCGGAGCGGAGGCACTCCTACCTCCCCACCCTCGTAGTCACATATGTGACGACCTCTTCACTTCTGTGATTAAGTGTGTACCATGGTGATGCGCACCACCACAAGGGTTCGCTGAAGATCTTTCCCATCGGCGGTCTCTCCCTTTCGCCATTTCCCAATGTCCGCACGGCAGCCCAAGGTCTACCAGTCATGGTCGGCCTGGTGACCCGACAAAGGAGTCCGTATGGCAACATCACCCGTCCCTTCCCCAGCGACCGACGCCCCTCCGTCGCCCGGCCAATCCGAGATCGTCGATCTGGCAGCCGATCCTGAACTCGCCGCAAGGGTCATCGGCACCATGTGGCGGATCCGGCTGTTCGAAGAAGCGGTCGACGAGTTGTTCGCTCGCGGCCTCATGCACGGCACCATGCACCTGTCCATCGGTCAGGAAGCTTCTGCCACCGGCGTCTGTCTGGCCATGCGGGATGGTGACCATCTGACGTCCACCCATCGCGGGCACGGCCATTGCATCGGAGCCGGTGCTGATCTGAACCGGATGATGGCCGAACTGCTGGCCAAGGAGACCGGGTACTGCCGCGGCCGCGGTGGATCGATGCACATCGCCGATGTCGGAACCGGCAACCTCGGCGCCAACGGCATCGTCGGCGGTGGCATACCGATCGCCGCCGGCGCAGCACTTGGCCTGCAACTTCAGGGCCGCAAGGACGCCGTGGTCGTCAGCTTCTTCGGTGACGGCGCGAGCAACGAGGGCGCTTTCCATGAGGGCCTGAACTTGGCCGCAGTGTGGGACCTGCCCGTCGTCTTCGTCTGCGAGAACAACAAGTACGGCATGTCGATGTCCACCGAACTGTCTACTCGCATCGCCAATCTCGCCGAGCGGGCCACCGGCTACGGCATGCCCGGCATCAGCGTGGACGGCAACGACGTGCAGGCCGTGTACGAAGCCGCCTCCCAGGCCTTCGACCGCGCACGCAACGGCGGCGGCCCGACCCTGATCGAGTCCGTCACCTACCGGTGGAAGGGTCATTCCAAGAGCGACAAGAACCTCTACCGCACCCGCGAGGAGATTGCCGAATGGCGGGAGAAGGACCCGATCGCCGCCTTCCTGGCGAAGGTCACCGAGGCGGGCACGCTCACCGAGGATCGACTGGCCGCGATCGCCCAGGAGGCCAAGGAAGCCATCCGGGAGTCGGTCCGATTCGGCAACGCAGCGCCCCCTTCTCGAGCCGACGAACTGCTGTCGGCGGTCTACGCCACCGGAGGAAGCAAGTGACCACCACCGCAAGTCCCGCGGCTGCCGAACTCACCACCGGAACCCGCGTCATCACCTACTCGGAAGCTGTCCGGGAGGCCATCGGCCAGGCGATGGAGGCCGACGATCGAGTGTTCATGCTCGGCGAGGACATCGGCATCTACGGTGGCGCATTCGGCGTCAGCGGCGACCTGTATCACCGATTCGGCGCAGACCGGATCCGAGACACACCCATCTCTGAACTGGGCATCGTGGGTGCAGCGGTCGGCGCGGCACTGGTCGGATCCCGGCCCATCGTTGAGATCCAATTCTCCGACTTCACGTGCCAGGCCATGGATCAGATCGTCAACCAGGCCGCCAAGATCCACTTCATGCTCGGCGGCGCAGCCAACGTGCCCATGGTGCTGCGCGCCCCGGGCGGCTCCGGCACGGGTGCCGCAGCGCAACACTCGCAGTCTCTCGAGGCGTGGTTTGCGCACATCCCGGGCCTGAAGGTGGTCATGCCGGCCACCGCGGCCGACGCCAAGGGGCTCTTGCTTTCGGCCATCGACGACCCCAACCCGGTCATCGTCATCGAGCACAAGCTCCTCTACCGCACCAGCGGGGAGGTTCCCATCGAGCCCGTCCGGACACCTCTGGGCAAGGCCGCAGTGCGCCGCCGGGGCGACGACGTCACCCTGGTCGCCACCGGTGTCATGGTGTCCCGTTCGATGGATGCAGCTGACGCACTGGCCGAGCAGGGCGTCGAGGCCACTGTCATCGACGTCCGCTCACTGGTTCCCTTCGATGCCGACACCGTGCTCAACGCGGTCAAGGCCACGGGCCGGGTGCTGTTGGTGCAGGAGGCGGTCAAGTCCGGCGGCTTCATGTCCGAGGTCGCCGCCCGCATCTCCGAATCCGACGCCATCTACTCACTGCTCGCCCCGATCGGCCGGCTTTGCGGCCTGGACATCCCCATTCCCTATGCGCCGCAACTGGAACGCGCGGCCGTCCCGCAGGTCGAGGACATCATCAACCACAGCCTGAACCTGGTGAGGAACTCCTGATGGCCAACGAAGTCCCACTGCCCATGCCGAAGATGAGCATGACGATGGAGACCGGGGAAATGATCTCCTGGTCAGTCGCCGCCGGCGACTCCGTCAAGGCCGGCGACGTGGTTGCGGAGGTACAGACCGACAAGGTCGACATGGAGGTCGAGTCCCCGGTCGATGGAGTCGTCGCCCGGCTCGTGGCTCAACCCGGTGACGTCGTCGACGTCGGGACCCCCATCGCGTTCATCCTCAGCGAGTCCGACGATCTGATGGCCGGCCTGTTCGACCCACCGCCGGATGGCGCGAGTGAGCCTGTCACGCCCGGCTCGGACGTCGCCCCGGCCGGGCCCGACCGCAACGGGTCCGCCCGCGGCCCCAGGGCAGCCACGCCGGTCTCCCGCAAGGGTCCGCTGCCCGCGGTGCCCAGGGCCCGCCGCCGCGCAGCCGAGCTCGAAGTTTCACTTGCGGACGTACGGCCCACCGGTCCCGGCGGCGTCATCACCGTCGACGATGTCGAACTCGCAGCCAAGAGCAGCAACAGCACGGCCACCCGACCGGCAGCTTCCGCGCCCGCAAGCACAGCATCGAACACGACGGCGGCCGCACCCGCGGCGCCAGTCCCGGCGCCGGTCGGTGCACCCAAAACGGCCGGCGCCGACGCCGCAGCCGGTGCCTCGACCGATCCAGGGTTCGCCGACGCACTGGCCCCGCGTCGCAAGGCAATCCGATCGGCCGTCGCCCGCACCATGACCGCCAGCGCTGCCATTCCCCAGTTCACGGTGTTCGCCGAACTGGACCTGGATGCGGCGAGCCGGATCCGCGGCCGGGTCGGCTGGACCACCCTGCTGATGCGCGGCCTGGCCCGCGCCATCCGCTCCTACCCGCAGGTCAACGCAGGTTGGGATGACGCGACGAACGCGCCGGCGTCCCCCAAGGACAGCGTTGGGGTCGCTCTGGCCGCCGATACCGCCGTTGGGCTGTTGGCCCCGGTCATCAAGGACCCGGACCTGATGACGGTCCAGGAGCAGGACGCCCTCATCCGAGCCACCATCGCCCGAGCCCGTACCGGCAAGCTGACCGGGCCCGATCTGCAAGGCGCCACGACGACCCTGTCCAACCTGGGCGGGTTCGGTGTGCCCTCGTTCACCAGCCTGCTCACGCCGCCCCAGGCGACGGCCCTGTCCGCCGGAGCCATCAGCGAACGACCCATGGTCATCCGTGGCGGGCTCACCGCTCGCCTGGGCGTCACCGTCGGGCTGACCATCGACCACCGACCGATCGACGGTGCCGACGGCGCCCGCGTACTGGCCGACCTTCAGGAACTGTTCCGCAATCCGGAACGGCTGCTGGATTGACCGGCGGCCTGCCGACGCCGGGTGGTGGGAAGCGCCCACCGCCCGGCGTCGTCCTGGACTGCGACGGCGTCCTCGTCGACAGCGAGCCCTCGCACGCACGGGCAACCACGCGGTGGGCGTCCACCATCGGCATCTCCCTGCGCCCGGAGCACTTCCACGACCTGATCGGCATGACGGTGTTCGACCAGATCGCACGCATCGTCGAAGGCACCGGGCATGATCCGATCAAGGCCTACCACGCCCGGGAGGAACACTTCTGGAGTCTGATCGACCAGATCGAACCGATGGCCGGGGTCGTGGACCTGATCCATCGACTACATGCCGCGGGCACCGGGATCGCTGTCGCCAGCAATGGCTCTCGGGCCTACGTACAGCACATCGTCGATACCCTGAAGATCGGCACAGTGATCGAGGGATTCGTCTGTGCCGACGACATCACCCATCCCAAGCCCGACCCGGAACCGTATCTGAAGGCGACCTCCCTACTCGATCTTGCGCCCTCCGCCTGCGTGGCCATCGAGGATTCGCAGAGCGGCCTGACGAGCGCCCTCACGGCCGGCCTGTCGGTGATCATGATCAACCCGGCTGCAGGCGCGCGCACAACCTATCCTGACAGGGTCCGGGTCGTGGTCGACCACCATCGCGCGGGGGAGCTCCTCTTCGGCGCCCCGTCCATATGACCGCAGAACACTCAGGGAGTCAGCGGAAGCAGTCGTGACCGAACCATATCGAGTGGACGTACCAAGGGCCGCCGGCGTCGTGCTGGCGGCCGGCAGCGGGACACGGGTCGGTGCCGACCAGAACAAGGTCTTCCTTCCACTGGCCGGGCGCAGGGTCCTGACCTGGAGCCTGCGCTCGTTCGCACACGTCCGCTCCATCAACCGCCTCGTCCTGGTCATCCGCCAAGCGGACCGCGATCTCACCGAGGAAACGCTCGATCGCGAGATCGATGACGACATTCCTGTCGAGATCGTCCTCGGCGGGCAGACTCGCCACGAGTCCGAACTCGCAGCCCTCCGGTACCTGACGCCGGCCATCCGGGACGGCTCGATCAACATCGTGTTGCTCCACGACGGCGCTCGACCGATCATCTCGCCGACCCTGGTGCGGAACCTGATCCGGAAGGCCGGCCAATCAGGCGCCGTCATTCCGGGCCTCGAGTACGACGACATCCGCCCGATCAGGCCCGACGGATCCATCCAGATGCTCCCCGCCCAGCGCGTCATCGGCGCCCAGACGCCGCAGGTGTTCCACGCGGCATCGTTGCTCGACGCATACGAGCAGGCCGCCCGCGACGGGTTCATCGGGACGGACACCATGTCCTGCTACGAGCACTACCACCCTGGCCGGAGTTCCTGGATCCCCGGGGACCCGCGCAATCTGAAGATCACCTATCCCGACGACCTATTCGAAGCCGAACGAATTCTCCGCGACATCAACTTCCACGTCGAATGACACCGAACCAATCGAATCGGGACGGACGATGAGCGGCCAGGTCGAGAAGGCAACGTTACTGTGCGGTTCCTGCGGGCAAGTCTCCGAACACGTACTCGTCTACGCGGGAAGAATTCTCACCCACACCGAATGCGAGAACTGCGGCCATGTCGTCCACCCCATGAATCAGACCGAACTCCCGGAAGAGTACATCGCCGACCTGAAACAGAGGCTACGAACCAAGCCCCGCCGGCTCGCTCGCCGTGCCGCCAAACACCCGTTGAAGTTCCTCGCTGCGCTGCCGAAGGCCACCCTACGACAACCGATCAAGATCGCGAAGGAACTCCGTACGGTACACAAGGAAGAACGCGACCCGGACATATGACCGAATTGCGGACACAACGGTGATGGGGGGGCGACCAGGCGCTTCTCCAGGAGTTCCGTGCATTTCGACCAGCATGTCCCGACCTTGACCAGCGTGTCCCGACGTTGAGAGGAAGGCTCCGATGGCGGAGTACAAGAGTGTGAAGATCAGGCCCGGTCGTGGGGGGTGGGGTGGTCCGTTGACGATCACGCCGACCGATGCCCGTCCGTTGATCTATTCGGTGACCGGTGGGGGGATTCATCCGGTGGCGGCGCGGATCGCGGAGTTGACCGGTGGTCAGGCGTTTGACGGGTTCTCGTCGTCTGCGGCGTTCGACAAGATCGCGGTCGCGGTGATCGATTGTGGGGGGACGGCTCGGATCGGGGTGTATCCGATGAAGAAGGTGCCGACGGTGGACATCCATGCCACGTCGCCGTCCGGGCCGTTGGCCAGTTTCATCACCGAGCAGATCTTCGTGTCCGGGGTCGGACCCGACGACATCGAAGCGCTCTGACACGTCGCGACCCCCCAATCCGGTGGCCAACACGGAATCTCGGGTGCTCAAGACAGGCTCGGCGGGCTCGTCCGCCAGCCATCGGCGGCGTTCCGGACGAGCAGGTCGGCGCGGGTGGCGCCTTGGTCGATCAGGATCGCGTTGGGTTCGTCGACGCTGAGCACCCAGTCCCGGGCCGCCTCGGGTGCCTTGCCGAACCGGATGTGCCTGGCGACAAGCCGTTCTCGCCGCAGGGTGGGCTCGGTGGTGACGAACCAGACCTGGTCCAGCCGCGCGGCGCCGGCGCGCCAGGACGGCTCGTCCAGCAGCAGGTAGTTCCCCTCGGTGATGATCAGCCGGGCCGTGGGCGGCACGACCAGCGCGGCCGCGATGGGCTGCTCCAGGGTCCGTTCGAAGCCGGGCACGTAGATCCATTCGTGCGGATGGGTCTTGATCCGCATGAGCAGGTGGGCGTAGCCGTCGGCGTCGAACGTGTCGGGTGCGCCCTTGCGGGCCAACGAACCGAGCCGGCGCAGCTGGTCGTCGGCAAGGTGGTAGCCGTCCATCGGGACGTGCGCCACCCACGACTCGCCCCGGCGCCGGCGCAGCTGCGCCAGCAGTTGCTCGGCCAGGGTGCTCTTGCCCGAGCCCGGGGCACCGACGATGCCCAGGATGGCCCGGCCGCCGGCCGGGACGAGCGCAGCGGCCCGGTCGACCAGCTCGGCCAGGCCGACCGGCTCCCCGGGCATGCTCATCGCCGGGCCGCGCGACCGGCGGTCAGTCCCTGAGCCATGAACTCGCGCGCCTTGACGGCCAGGTCGAAACCGTCGTCCCACAGGTTGCGCCAGATGGCAAGGTCGTTGGACAGCCCCGGGGCCAGCACCGCGGAGGAGAACGACTCGAACGTCAGCGTGCCCCGGTAGTCGATCTCCGCGAGCGCCGCGAAGAACGACGGGAAGTCCAGGTGCCCCGAACCCAGGTAGCCGCGGTGGTTCTCGCCGATGTGCACGTAGCCGAGCCGGTCGCCGACCTCCCTGACCGGGGTGACGAAATCGTTCTCCTCGATGTTCATGTGGTAAGTGTCCAGGTGGATCACCACATTGTCCGAACCGATATCGTCGGCCAGTGCGAGCGCATCCCGGGCGGTGTTGACCACGTTCACCTCGTACCGGTTGCAGACCTCCAGCCCCAGGGTGACGCCGAGCGGTGCCGCCTCGGCGGCGAGTTCGGTGAGCACGCCCACCACATTGTCGCGACCCTTCTTGGTCAGCGGCGCGTCGGCCTTGCCGAACGCGCTGTACAGGGCGCCGGTCAGCATGGTGCCGCCGATGGCGTGGGTGATCACCAGCGACTGCTGCAGCAGATCGGCGCCGCGGGCGACGATCTCGGGGTCCTCGCTGGACACGTCGGCGTCGCGGGCCAGGCCGCGGGAGCAGGCCGCGCGCAGGCCGGCCGCCGCGAGCGGCCCTGGTGGCCTCGGTGTCCAGGTTGAGCGAGTCGTGCAGGGAGAACTCGAGCAGGTCGTAACCGGCGGCCCTGGTCTGGTTGATGGCGGTGGTGACCTCGTTGGGTGACGTGCCACCTACCCAGACCAGGGCGTGTACGCCCAGCGGGTTCGAGGATGTCGTCATGGCAGGGGTTCTTCCGTGATGGGGAGTGTCGGAAAGGGTGGACAGTGCTCTCGACGGGTACAAGTGGCGCCGGCCGGGCATGCGCCGGCCCGGCCGGCGCCTGCTCGGCGATACCGGTCGAATGGAATGCTCAGCGGAACTACTTGGGGCTCAGTCGGTGTCCTCCGGCAGATCGCCGGCGCGGGCGCCGGTGATGAGCGCAACCACCTCATCGCCGTCGGTGTCGACGGTGCGTCGGCCGGCAACGCACCGGCCGGCCCGCATGGTCCAGATCGCGTCGGACAGCCGTAGCACCTGGGCGAAGTTGTGACTGATCAGGATGATCGCGTGGCCCTCGGACTTCAGCCGCTGGATGAGTTCCTCGACGCGGGCGGTCTCCTGGACGCCGAGTGCGGCGGTCGGCTCATCCATGATGATCAGCTTGGAGGTGAACCCGGCGGCCCGGCAGATCGACACGGCCTGCCGCTGCCCGCCGGACAGGCGGCGCACCCGCGAACCGACGGCGGGCACGTTGACGGCCAGCCCGGACACCATCTTCTGGGCCTGCTTGCGCATCTCCTTGCGGTTCAGGAAGCCGATCGGACCGACCCTGGCGACGATCTCCCGATTCAGGAACAGGTTCTGCCAGACGCGCCGACAACCTTGTCGCCGGCGTCCGCGAGCTCGTCTACTCGCGATCCCTTGGCCTGGCCACCCGCAAGCTCGAGATAGTCCGCACCACCCTCGGGCCACTGGCCGGACTCACCGGGCTGGCCACCATCCTGACCGATCACATCTTCGACCCGGCCCTGATCGACACCAGGCTGGGCTGACCGGGCTGACCGGCGGCGGCTCACGACCGCGCCGCGATCGCATCAGGATCGTGGCGGCGGGCCACCGATCCGGGTCGTTCCCCCCGATCCGGACGGGACCGAAAGCCGGTCACGGCACGGACCGGTGCTGCCGCGGACGATGAGCCGGGTGGGCAGGACGATGGTCGAGGTCTCCACCGGCGTTCGGTCGATGGCCTGCAGCACACGACGAACGGCCGTGGCGCCGGCGGCCGCGACCGGGTTGCGCACCGAGGTGAGCGTGGGCGTCGAGATCTCGGTCAGCCAGCTGTCGTCGACCCCGATGATGCTCAGCATCCCGTCGATCGGCGTGCCCCGCCGCTGGAACGCGACACACACGCCCAGCGCGATGAGGTCGTTGAATGCGATCACGGCCGAGACATCGGCGGCGGCGACGATGTCGGCCGCCCGGATCCCCTCTTCCAACCATGGACGGAAAGGGCCGAATTCGGTGATCTCGACATCGAAGACGTCCGCGGCGGCCAGGATTGCCGTGCGACGCTGCTGATGGGCGAAGCTGGCCGACGGGCCGGCGAGATAACCGATTCTCCGGTGTCCCAGGACGAACAGATGCTCGACCGCCTGCCGGACGCCTTCATCCCCGTAAATGACCGCCGGAATGCCCGGAACCGATCGATTCACCGTCACCACCGGGACGATTCCGCCGAGGGAATGGACCTGGTCGTCGGTCATTCGGGGAGATCCGAGAATTACTCCGTCCACCTGCCTGGCCATTGCCCGGACAATACTGAACTCGTCCTCCAGATGCTCGTCGCTGTCGGCGACGAAGACGCTGACGTCGCGCTGCCGCGCGTGATACTGAACGGACTTGATCAACGCCGGAACCATCGGACTACCAATATCCGGAACGAACAGCCCGATGCACCCGGTCCGCTGGGCTCCGGCCAGCAATTGTGCCGAACGGTTCGGGTGATAGCTCTCCTGCTCGGCCGCCCGCATGATCCGCGCCCGCGTGGCCTCCTTCACCGACTCCGGCCTGGAGAACGCACGGGAGACCGTCGACTTGGAAACGCCGGCCATTCGCGCGACGTCGTCGATCGTGCCCACGCATCGCCTCCCTGTGACCGGACTGGGTGTCCGACGATAGGACCTACCCGGACCCAAGCACGGTGAGCCACGCCCGAAACCCTCGGGCCGACGTCCGAACGATACAACCACCGCATTGCGGTTGCACGCGACATCAGAATCGTTGATCGCGGGCAGACGGCATGACCTACCCAGAAACGATATCTGCACGCAGTGATCTCTTGACACGGCTTGCAACCGCATGTCATGGTTGTGCAACACATGATGCGAAGCAGGTCAGCGAAGGAGTCGGCGCACCTTGGGTCCCTGGAGGACGGTGCTGATCGCGCTGCACGACGGCCCTCACGGGAATGAGTCAGAAGATGCTCAATCAGACACTCAAGGCGCTACCTCAGGACGGTCTGATCAGTCGCACCGTCCACGACGGGACCCCGCCGCGGGTCGACTACTGCCTGACAGCCATCGGCGATTCCCTGCGCGAGCCCATCGTGGTCCTGGCGACTTGGGCAGACCACCATGCCTTCCGCATCGTCGATGCCCGCGCAGAATTCGATCGGTACCAGCAACATGATTGAGCCGTGACCTACCGGCGCCGTCCTGCACGCCTCGTCAGAAAGCCGTTCCGAACCGAATGGTGAGCTACATGCCGATCGGTTCGCTACAGACCGAATCGTGTCGAACCACCCCCCTGCGGTGTGCGCGCTGAAAGAATGACCGCCTGACCAAGCAATGAACCGTCGACCCATCCAGCGGAAGCGCGATGACGGCGGGTTGACCACCTCCGCTCCGAACGTTACGAATCAACCCCTGAAGGCAGGAGACGACACCGTGCGCATCATCCAGACCGAGAAGGCCCCGGCGCACACCGGGCCGGTCCCCCAGGCCGTCGAGGCCGGCGGATGGATCTACGTATCGGCCCTGTTCGGGGCGGACCCGACCACCCACGCCATCCCCGACGACTCGCGCGCCGAGGCCGAGCAGTTGTTCACCAACCTGTCCGAGATCCTCCGGGCCGCGGATGCCGACCTGACCGACGTGGTCCGGGTGGGGATCGTCATGCGTGCCCTGCAACGGGACCGACCCGTGTTCAACCAGGTGTGGGCCGAACGGTTCGGCGACCACCGTCCCGCCCGTTCCGCGATCGAGTCGTCCGACTTCGGCCGTCGGGGCGAGAACGCCCGCTACCTGATCGAGGTCACCGCATACCGTGGCTGATCACCGAGCAGCCGGATACGACTTGGTGGCAAGCTATTTCACGCTGACCGGAGCGGGATTCGGTGAACCACCCCGGTACTCGTTCGTCGAACGCTGCCGGGCGGCCTCGGCCGCCGGGTTCACCGGCATCGGCCTGCACATCGACGACCTGCCGCGGACCGTCGCGGCCGGGATGGATGTGGACGCGATGCGCACCGTCTTGGACGACACCGGGCTGCGCGTCGTGGAGATCGAGTTCCTGGGCGGCTGGGCGGTCCCAGGCGACCCTACCGAGCTGGACCGTGTGATGGCCGGTGTCGAAGCGATCGCCGACGCCTTCGGTGGCCGGCACGTCAGCGCGGGCGAGTTCCGCGGCGACGTCCCCCTGGCCACCGACGCAGCCCCCCGGCTGGCCGCCCTCGCCCGGCGCCTCGGCGACCGCGGCCTGCGGGTCGCCGTCGAGGGATTCCCCTGGTCCGTGCTGGCCGGCCCGACGACCGTCACCGACCTGCTCGGCCGGACCCGGGAACCCAACCTGGGTCTGCTCGTCGACGTGTGGCACTTCTACAACAACGGCGGCGACCCGGCCGCACTGACGGGCCCGATCGCCGCGTTCCAGCTCAACGACGGGCCGCGGGTGCACACCGACTTCCTCGTGCACGCCCGAACCTCGCGCCGCCTGCCCGGCACCGGAGACCTGGACGTCACCGCGCTCATCCGCGCGGCCGTGGCCACCGGGTTCGCCGGCCCTTGGTGCGTCGAGGTCAACACCCCCGAACTCCGGGCGCTGCCGGTTGACGAGATCGCCCGCCTGGCCGCCGACACCGCCATCGCCGCATTGACCACCGCCCAAGCACCTCACTGAACGGCGGGCCTGCACTCCAGCTTCACACCGCCACCGGAACCGAAAGGCCAGAAACCGCCATGACCACAGGCAGCACCATCACCCCGGAAGAGATCGCCCGGATCCTCATCGCCGGCGAACGCGACCGCACCGAGGTCGAACAGTTCGGTGACGCCCACCCCGACATCGACCTGGCCACCGCCTACGCCGCGCAACGGGCGTTCGTGCAGTCCAAGCTGGACGCCGGCGAACAACTCGTCGGGTACAAGCTCGGGCTGACCAGCCGCAACAAGCAACGCGCCATGGGCGTCGACGCACCCCTGTACGGGCGGGTCACCACCTCCATGCTGTCCACCTTCGGCGACCCGATCCAGATCGACCGATTCATCCACCCCCGGGTCGAATCCGAGATCGCCTTCCTGCTCAAGGACGACGTCCACGGCCCCGCCACCGTCACCTCGGTGCTGGCCGCCACCGACCTGGTCTACGGAGCCGTGGACGTCCTGGACTCCCGCTACAAGGACTTCAAGTTCACCCTCACCGACGTCATTGCGGACAACGCCAGCGCCGGCGCGTTCTACCTCGGGCCCATCGCCCGCCGACCCGAGGACCTCGAACTACACCTGATCGGATGCATCGTCCGCGTCGACGGCGAGGTCACCATGACCGCCGCCGGCGCCGCCGTCATGGGCCACCCCGCGGCGTCGGTCGCCTGGCTCGCCAACCAACTGGCCACCGAGGGCGAACACCTCAAGGCCGGACAGATCATCTTCGCCGGCGGCGTCACCGCACCTGTGCCCGTCACCAGGGGTGGCAGCGTGACCTTCGAGTTCGACGGCCTCGGCGCCATCGAGGTCCAGGGGCGCTGAAGAACCGGCGCAGTTGGCCACTGACACCGAGACCCGTCGTTGAGCCGGAGGGACCTCACGTCACATGTCCACGTGGCCGATACGAGCGGCGAGTTCGTGACGGGAGGAGACACCCAGCTTCTGGTAGATCCGTCGCAGGTGGAATTCGACAGTCTTGACACTGACCACTAGGTCGGCGGCGACCTCGCGGTTGGTGCGGCCGGCGACGACGGATCGGGCAACGACGGTCTCTTGGGGTGTCAATCCCTCGCGGTAGCGCTGGCGAGGGCCTGCGGCTACGCCGCAGGCCGCGAGCTCCCGCTCGCACACGTCGACGTAGGGATCGGCCTGCAGCGAGACGAGCTGGTCCCGCGCGGCGACCAGCAGTGCGGCGGCAGCACCGCGTTGCCGGCAACGGCGCTCGAACTGCCCGAATGCCAGGTAGATCAGTCCACGCTCGAACGGCATTTCGGTGCCGTCGATGCAGTCCTTGCTCAGCCGAAAGGCCGCCCGTGCCTGGTCCGGTCGACCGGCGGCAGCCTCGATTCGTCCGCGGGCCCGGGCCAGGCGGGCTCGTGCGGCAGGCCGATCCCGGGCGGCGGCAGTCTCCTCGTGGGAGCGCAGGAAGGCGTTGGCCTCGTCGATGCGGCCATCGGCCACGAGGGCCTCTGCGTACAAATCCTGCCATTGCCAAGCGCCGGGTTCGTTGACTCCGTCGACCGCAGCATCCAGCGCAGCCACGGGCGCGAGCGCGGCGAGCACCGCAGGGGAGTCGCCACGGGCCGCGGCGAACTGCGCGGCGGCGATCGCCACGGCCACAAACGACCGCTCGTAGGTGTCGGTGTTCGCGATCGCTTCGTCGAGGTGGCGTTGGGCCGTGCCCCAGTCTCCGCGGGCGGCAGGAACGGCGACGGCCGCGCTGTAGGACAGTGAGTGCAGGTAGCCGGAGGCCGACTCGATGCTCACCGCGATTGCCCGGTCAGCGTCGACGACGGCGTTGTCCCAGGCCCCGGCCAAGTAGGCGGCTCGGGCGAGATAGACGTTCTGGACTGCGGCAGTGTTGAGGATCCCGAACCGCAGCGCGGTCGTCGTCATCGAGGACAACTCAGCTCGCGCCTGTGGCAAGTTTTCCTCCAGCAGCTGCAGCCATCCGCGGACCGAGGAAAGCTGGGTGTCGGACCCCACGGTCTGTTCCGCCAGGTGATCTGCTTGATCCTGGTTCAGGACCGTGAGTGCCTCGGTGTGTTCACCGGTGTACCCGAGGCCGTAGGCCAGTTGCGCTTGAGCCATCCGGCGGGTCCAGGTGCCCGGCGAGGCCAACTCAACTGCCCGCCGTCCCCACTCGACGGTCCGCTTTCCGTGCAACCGAAGATGAAAATGGATGGCGTTCTGCAGGGCGATGGTCGCCGCCAGCTCTGGATCCGACGCAGGGTCGCAGCTCTGAAAGGCGGCGCCCAGCAAACGCTCGGCCTCACCCCGGTCCCGGTTCGCCGTCGCGACGTAGCCGAGCACCGCGTCGCGTAAGGCGCTGGGCGGATAATTCCGGACTTGATCGACGAACCGACTCGCTGCGCGGGCGTTCCCGCCGATGAGCATCGAATTGACTGCCCGCAGCAGTCGACGCTGCTGGTCAGCAATGGCCGGCGAGAGTCGACTGGCCAACATCAAGTGCCCGGCGGCGGCGGACCATTCCTCCCGGCCGATCTCCGTATCGGCCTGCCTGACGATGTCTGTGGCCAGAGCCTCGTCGACACCGGGGGTGGCCGCGATCCGATGCCGCAGCACCGCCGACCCGTCCGTCAGCAAGGATGCCGCGCGTGTGTGCAACCGAGCACGGGACGCGTTTCCGATCGCCTCGTAAACCGCCGACTGCACCAGCGGATGCGTGAAGCTGATCAACCGCGGCTGGCTGCCCTCGACCAGACGCAGCAACTCCGCCGTGCTGGCTTGGTCCAGCGCTTCCATCGGTGCGTCGACGCCGGCCAGCTGCGCGGCGGTGGATAGCGGACTGCGCAGGCCGAGCACCGCGGCCGCGCCGGCCAGCCGCTGTGCAGGACCCTCGCATTCGGCGTAACGACGCAGCACGATCTGCCGGAAAAGGCGCGGCGCCGGCAATGCCTGGTCGGGGCGTTCCCACTCCTCAACAGGAAATTCCTCGATCACCGCCCGCGCGTACAGCGGGTTGCCTCGGGTGCCGGACAGTAACCGGCGTGCCTCCGGCGCCGACAGCCACCCCTTTCCAATCGTCGACGACAGTTCGCTCAGATCACGCTCGGACAGGCCCGACAGGCGAATAATCTGACCCGTTCCACCGTTCAAGAGCCTGGTCAACGACTCTGGAAGGTCCCCGGTTGCGGACTCGCGTACCACGGCCAGCGTCAGCACCTGATCGGCCAGCAGCCGACGCACTGCGAACACGACCGCACGCAGTGAAGGCAGGTCCATCCACTGCACATCGTCCAGCACCAGCGCAACGGGGCCGTCGGCCTGAATCGCCCCGAGTAGATCCAGCATCCGCGCGGCGACCGCGAGGTGGTCGTCGATCTGCGCGGCCCGGTCCGACAGACGGTCCAGGAGGTCGGTGCCGGCCGGGCCCGCCGACCGGGCTAGCTGCTCCACCACGCCGTACGACAGGAGCCGCTCGGCTTCGTCGCCGATCGCGCGGAGGACCCGGACTCCGCGGTGCGCGGCCAGAAACCTGTCGACGAGCGCCGACTTGCCGATGCCCGGCGGCCCCTCGATCAGCAGGAGGCGCGGCACGCCGGCCGTGACTTGTTTCAGTGCACTGTTCAGCGCGTCCAGCTCCGCGCGGCGACCCACGAAGCCGATGTTCCTCGCCTCCTCGCGTTGGGACCCTCGACGGCTGTTGCCGGTCACGATAAGTGGCCGGTCCGATCGGTCCGTCTGATGGTCCGCCACCGACTTCGGCAAGCGACACCGGCGGACCACCACACAGGGCGCTTCACCGGCGGGGCCGGAGGACGGATTGCCAATGGTGAGGGTTAGTGCCTCTGATTCGCGTTCAACCTAGGGTGCAACCCTAGTTCGACACCGAGTGAATCCCGGGATCGTCGTCCTCGACTCGTTCACCGCCAGATCGAGGAGTGAGCCACACCGTTCGACCCGAAACACCACCTCCGACCCATCGAGGAAGCCATGCAGAACATCGTTGTCCTGGGTGCCGGGCACTGGCACCTGCCGCTCTACCGGGACGCCCTGCGCGCCCATCACCGCGTCGTCGGAGTGTGGGACAGCGACCCCGCAGCTGCCGCCAACGCCGGGATCGAATTGGATGCACCGACTTTCGGCACAGTTGAGGAGGCCCTGTCCGCTGGCCCCGACATGGCCTACGTCCTGGGTGTGCACGACCAGATGCCGACGATCTGCCGGCAGCTCATCGCCGCCGGGATTCCGTTCGTGCTCGAAAAGCCCGGCGCCGCGGCCGTCGAGGACCTCGCCGCCGTTCGGGACGAGGCGGACGCGTCCGGGGTCCCGGCCACCGTCGCGCTTGTGCAACGTTACGGACCCCTGCCGCAGCTACTTGGCCGGGTCGGCAAGCTGCGGCACGCACGATTCAGCTTCATCGCGGGCCCGCCATCCCGGTACACCGACGCCGGCTGCGGCTGGGTCCTGGACCGCGCTGTCTCCGGCGGCGGCTGCCTGTACCTGCTCGGCGTCCACTTCACTGACATGCTCCGCCATGTCACCGGCTCCGAGATCGTCTCCGCCCGCGCAACCCGGCAGTACCCGAATGGGGCGACCACCGAGGACTACGGCGTCCTGTCCCTGGAAACCGCCGCCGGCACCACCGCCACTATCGAGATCGGCTGGACCTTCCCCGACGGACCGGTCAAGCGATACGTCAACTACACCGCCGTCGGCGACGGCGGCCACGTCGCTGTCGACACCCGAGGCGCGGTGGAACTGCACACCCCCGGTCTACCGGCCGCGCATGAAACCGTCGACGTCGACAGCGACGCGCTCTACCCGATCTTCGTCGCGGCCGTCGCCGGCAGCCACGCCAGCGGCTTTGCCGGCCTGCCCACTCTGACCGACCTGGTGCGGGCCATGACGCCGATCGAACACTCCTGACCACACCCGGCCGTTCGACTCCCCGACCTCGCTCACCTATCCAAGAACGGGGTTACCTGGAGTGCACATCATCCGGACCGACAAGCGCGGTGCACCGCGCCGGTACTCCAGGCCGCCGAGGCCGGCGGATGGAGCTACGTGCCGGCCCTGTTCGGGGCGACCCGACCACCGACGCCATCCCCGACGACGCGAAGGGACCTTCGACCGTACCCGGCCCGACGAGCGGTCCCTACCGTGGAATCGGGTGCCGATCGGCACCGTTCGCTACGAAGGGTTCTGCCATGCGTGCCCGGGACATCATGACCACGTCCGTGCTGTCCGTCCAGCCGTCCGTCCCGGTGGGCAAGGCGGCGGCGATGCTGGCCAAGCGCGGCTTCACCGCCTTGCCCGTGGTGAACGAGGCCGGCGAGCTCATCGGCATCGTCAGCGAGGCCGACCTGATCGGCAACCGGTTCCCGGGGCCGGAGGCGGCCGATGCGGCCGGCCCTGCCGGCACGGTCGGCGAAGTGATGACGACCCCGGTGATCGGGGTCGGTCACGACGTCGACATCTCCGTGGTTGCGCGCGAGATGCTGATCGAGAAACGGCGCTGCCTACCGATTGTCGACGGCACGGTCCTGGTCGGCGTGATCACCCGCCGCGACATCGTGCGTACCCTCGCCCGCACCGATGAGCAGATCGCGACGGATATCCGCGGCAAGCTCGGCGTCATCGGTGGGTTGAGTCGTTGGACCGTCCAGGTCAGCCAGGGCGATGTGGTGCTGACGGACCGGTTCCAGGAAGCGTCCGATCGTGCGATCGCCGCCGCGCTGGCCGAGTCCGTGCCCGGGGCGATCACGGTGACGGTGTTGGCCGCCGACCGGACTCCGGCCTGACCTCCAGTCGGCCAACCCGGTTTCCCTTGAAGACCGCTGTATCGCGATATATCGTCGACCTATCGCGACCGATCTTCAGGAACGTGCCGGGAGGCGACGATGACATCCTCCGCCTGCGGTCCATCCGGACCTTGGGACATCCCCGCCATGCTGCGAAAGGCATTGATGGACAGCGGTCTCGGTGGTCCGGGCGGACCGTTCGGGCCACCCGGACCACCGCCGGGGGCGCCGCCGGGCGGTGGTCCGGGTGGCCACCGCGGTGGCCCATGGGCCGGAGGACGCAAGTGGGACTGGGGCCCGGGCAGCTGGGACCCGTGGTCGGGCGGACCGGGAGGTCGGGGATCCCGACATCGCGGGCGGGCCGGCCGGGGCGACGTCCGGTCCGCCGTGCTGGCACTGCTGTCCGAGCAGCCGATGCACGGGTACCAGCTCATCCAGGAGATCGAGCGCCGCAGCCACGGGGCGTGGAAGCCCAGTCCCGGGTCGGTCTATCCGACACTGCAGCAGCTGGAGGACGAGGGGCTGGTCCGAGCCGAGGAACAGGAGGGTCGCCGGGTGTACCGGCTGACCGATGAGGGCGGACGGGTCACCGCCGAGCGGGCCGAGGAGTTCGCCGGCATCTGGGACGCCTTCACGCCGCGCGAGGACGAGACCCAGCTGGGTGACCTGGTCTTCCAGGTCGGTGCCGCCTTCGTGCACGTCATGCGGACCGGCAATCCGGAGCAGATCGCCGAGGCGCGAAAGGTGTTGGCCCGCACCCGTGGTGACCTGTACCGGATCCTCGGGGACGAGGAGGGCGGCGACGGTCCGATCGGTGAGGACGCCTCATGACGACCCCACGGATGCGCGCCGGCGACGCCGACCGGCAGGCCGCCGTCGACCGGCTGTCCACCCACTTCGCCGACGGGCGGCTTGATGCGGCCGAGTTCGACCAACGGGTGGCCAGCGCCTACGGCAGCACCTACCTTGACGAGCTTGCACCGCTGTTCGCCGACCTGCCGCAGGGCCGTCCGGAACGACCGGCCTGGGCCTACGGGGCGACACCGTTGCCCGGACCGGGCGGGGACCGGTCCCGGCGCGGCGGCCCGTGGGGTCCGTACGGTCGCGGGCCGGGCCCACCCCCACCGATCAGGCTGGCGTTGTTCGTGCTGCTGATCCTGGTCATGATCTGGTCGGTGGGCGCCGTCACGCACGGATTCTTCCCGTTCCCGTTGATCTGGTTCGCGCTCGCCCTGCTGGTCGTCGGCAAGGTGCGTCATCACCGGCGGATGCGCGAGTTCCACGGCCGCGGCTGATCGGTCGTCACGACGGCGAGGACCTAGGCTTGGCCGATGGTCATCGAACCCGACACCAAGGACTGGACCTGGGTCATCGACAACCCTTGTCCCGAATGTGGTTTCGACGCTTCCGCGGCCTTTCTCACCGAGATCCCCGGCATCATCCGGGCAACTGCGGCGGCGTGGCCCGAGGTGCTGGCTCGACCGGATGTGCGCGATCGCCCCGATGCCTCGACCTGGTCACCGCTGGAGTACGCCTGCCACGTGCGGGACGCCTGCCGGGTGTTCGGCGACCGCCTGGCGCTGATGCTCGACCAGGACGACCCGCTGTTCCCGGACTGGGATCAGGACGACACCGCGATCGAACTGCGATACCAGGAGCAGGATCCGACCCTGGTAGCCCTGGAGTTGCGCGTCAGCGCCGACGCGCTGGCCGCCGCCTTCGACGCCGTCGCCGGTGACCGGTGGCAGCGAACCGGACAACGGTCCAACGGCTCGATGTTCACGGTCGAGACGTTGGCCCGGTACTTCGTTCACGACCCCGTGCATCACCTGCACGACGTCGGCCGGTGACGGACGGGTGCAGACACCACAGTTGGCCGGCCACCCGGCCGAACGAGTCCATGTGTCGCTGATGCTGGCATTGACGTTCTCGACCGGAATCGTCGACGCCGTCGGCTATCTCGGCCTGGACAAGGTGTTCGCCGGGAACATGACCGGCAATGTGGTCGTCCTGGGTATGGCCGCGGCGGGAGCGGACGGTCTGCCGCTGTCCGGGCCGGTGATCGCGCTCGGCGGCTTCCTGTGCGGCGCGCTGGCCGGCGGCCGAGTGGTCCATCCGGTCGAGGGCGGGCAGTGGTCGCGTCGGATCGGCGCACTGTTCGCCCTGGCCGGGCTGGTCCTCGCCGCGCTGGCAGCCGCGCTGTTCGTGGTGGGTCCGTCCCCGGCGACGACACCGCTGCTGGTGATCGTCGCCCTGCTGTCGGTGGCGATGGGCCTACAGGCCGCGACCGCTCGCCATCTGGCGGTCAAGGACATCACCACGATCGTGGTGACGTCACTGATCACCGGCCTGGCCGCGGACGTCGCGGTCGGCGGCGGTCAACAGCCCTGGCCGCGCCGGGTGCTGGCGTTGGTGCTGCTCAGCATGGGTGCGTCAGTCGGCGCGCTGTCTCTGCGCTGGCATCCCGGCCTTGGCCTGGCCGTCGCCGCGGCGGTGACGATCGGGGTGGCCGTCGTCGGCACCCGCGCCTGGTCCACACGGTCGACGGTCGCCGAGTGAACCGGGTGATCGGTCAGCGCAGGTACAGCCCGGCCGGGATGTTGTGGTCACCGCGGCGGGATACGCGGCCCTGCCGGTCCCCGGAGCGGATGTCGCAGTTGCGGCACCAGGGGCCCTGAGCCTCGTCCGAGGATCCGCCCTTGGGTACACCGGTCAGGTAAGGAGCGTAGGGAGCCGAGGCCGAGCCGCACCGCGGGCACGCCTGGAACAGCTTCATCATGTCGTCTTTCGTATTCGGTGATCGACAACGGCGATCGCGTCGGACCGCGGCCGGACGCGACCCGCGGATGGGACGGCCCTTCATCATGCACCATCCGAGCCATGTGCGCGAAATCACGAGCGTCGATCTGCCTGCCTACCGCACGCCCAGCCAGCCGTCCATCCCGTCGTCGATCCGCGTCCAGTCCCCGTCAGCGGCGAGTTCGGCGTCGGTGAGCAGGATGTCGGCGAATGCCCGTTCACGCTGCGCCCGCCCGTCGCCGACCCCGGTGAGCACCAAGCGGGTGGACGGCGGGCAGCCGTGCCAGGAGCCGCCGTCCCCGATTGCCAGATGGCCGCCCGTGCCGTCGAGCACCCCCATCCGACCCGGCCGGGTGGGCAGGTGGAACCGGCCGCGGGTGCGGATACGTCCGCCGGCGAGGTCCGGCAGCCGGTGCAGGAACCGGGTCGGGTGCACCGGGCGACGACTGCACAGATCAAGCGTCCACACACCGTGCGCCTCCGGCACGTCACCGGGTTCGAGCAGTCGAGGATCCATCCGTGCACCCGCCCGGTCGGGCGAATGACGCGCGGCGAACAGCTCGCGGACCCGTGTGTCGAAAAGGTCCGACCGGCCGGTGCGCCGGCTGCGCAGGTGGTCGATCAGCGCCAGCCCAGTCGGGTCGGATCCGGTGGTGAGCACCAGGTCCGCGTGCGCGAGATGCCCGGCCAGGGCCTCGCCGACCGACCGCTGGTCCCCCGGGGTCAGCGCCAGCCCGCGATCCGCGAGCCGCTCCGCACCCATCAGGTCGGCCTCCACCCTGTCAGCGTCCACGACGCTGACCACGGTGGCCAGCTCGACGCCGGTTCGCCGCCGCAACACCGGGTCGACCAGCGGTCTCGCCGCCGGCATCGCCGCCGCGGTCACCGGCAGGGCGAACAGGATCCGCTGCCACCGCCCCGCGGCAGCCATCGCTTCCAGGGCGGGCAGCGCGTCCTCACGGATGACACAGCCCGGGCAGCCTTCCTCGGCCGGCCGCGTCACATCCTCGATCACCCCACCCTCGTCCCCCAGCACCCGCCGCAGGGTCCAGGCAACCGGGTCGAGGTCCTGCCGCAACATGCCGGTTCCGGGCAGATCGGTGAGCAGCGAGAACTCCGCCGCGCTGCGCAGCACGGGATCGACGGTGGCGAGCACCACGACGGGGATCATTCCTCGGGACTCCTTCCCATGGGTGGTGAGCCTAACCTAAGACGGATCGGGGTTCTGCCGCCGCGGTCGGCACCGACCGACTCTGGTTCACGCAAACCCAGGTTCACGCAAACCCAGGTTCGCGCAAACCCAGATTCACGCAAACTGGTTCACGCTGTTCCATGAACTCGGATACGTCCTGCCGCACGGCGACGGAGCTCTACCTCGACGGGGACTCCACCCACGCTGAGGGCGAGGCGAAAGCCCTCGCCTCTTATCGGCTCATTCCGCCGCGGTATGTGCCACGGACTTATCCGCTCGCGTTCGATGTCTCGAAGTGTCGGTGTGATTTCTCGCCCGCCCGGACGGGAACGGTGATGGTGTTGCCGGTCACCGGCATGGGGCAGGTCGCGTGATCAGTGAAGGCGAACCACATGTTGATCGTTCGGTTGAAGTCGAGGACCACGGTCCCGTCAGGAGTCGGGTCGTCGAACTTGAGTTGGCGCCAGGCCTCGGTCTCGTCGCCGTTGGTGGGGTCGTGGAACTCGATGCTCAGGCCGGTCTTGATGTTGGTCGCAACCAGACGCTGCGGTTGGCCATCGATGGTGAATACCACCTCGCCCATGGCGGGCAACTGCTGGCGCAGCTCGGGCCGGTGGGTGGCGACGTCGACCCTCCGGCCAGCCGGATAGGGCTCGAAGGCGGCGGTGATCACCCACGCGGGGTCGTAGTCGAAGGTGGCTATCCCGGCGAAGCTCTCCCGGTCGGCCGAGGTCTCGGCCCGCGTCCGGATGGCCAGTCGACCGCCGCGCCGCAAGAGCTCGATTTCGGTATCCCCGGATTCGGCCCACGGTGCACGGCTGGTCTCCGCTACCGTTCTGCGCGAGCGGCCATCGACGAGTTCGCCGTCGACAACCAGACCGTCCTGCGGCGATGCGTCGAGGAATGCGTGCTCACCGTCGCTCGACCAGCGCCCCGGCAGCCCCCCGAGTTCGGTGGGGACCTCGGGCAACCAGTGGAAGCCGGTGACCGTCAGCCAGCCGCGCGGTCGGGACAGTTCCGCCTGACGGTCCCGCCGGAACTCCTGCCACTGCTCGATCCCCTCGGTCATGGGCACTCCTCGCCGGGTCGAAGGTCCGCCCATATCTCACCACGAGCACTCGTTCGCGCGGCAGACGTGGCACCAGGCGAGCGTGGCCCAGGCGCAGAGCCCGACCGCAACACGCGCCGGGGCAGCGGCGGTGGCCGCGAGGACGGACGATAACTTTGTTCTACCAATGCTTCTCGACAAGGCATCACTCTCTTGGCAACGGTGCGCAGCGGCGCAACATGTCGTGGTTCTGCTGCCGATACCGAGAGGAGGCGACGACGTTGTCGTCCATAGCTTGCCACTGGCCGGAAGAAGCAAGGCTAACCATGTCCTGAAACTCCTTCCGGCCGTACCGTCAGAGTCTCGCTGGAGGGGTCTGCGAAATCTCATTCAAGTTCATTCAGGAGTTTGCCGGCTGGGGTCGCGTCGGTTGCAGAAGGGGCCGTTCATCGCGACTTACGACGATTGTAATGTGGAGGATACATGTCCCAGTGGGACGAAGAGAGCGTTGCCGCGGAACTGCTTGCCTGCGAGGCGGAACGTCGAGAGCGTGAGCCGTTCACCGACGAGTGGCCCGAACTCGACGTGGATACCGCCTACCGCATCCAGGACGCCAACCTGGCGAAGCGTCTGGCCCGGGGCGAGACGCTCATCGGTGTCAAGCTGGGTCTGACGAGCGAGGCCAAGCAGCGGCGGATGGGTGTCTACGCGCCGTTCGTGGCCTGGCTGACCGACGACATGGTCATGAACCTGGGCGATCCGGTGCCCCAGGCCAAGCTGATCCACCCGCGCATCGAGCCGGAGATCGTCTTCGTGATGAAGGACCGGCTGGAAGGACCCGGGGTGACCCGGGAGTCCGCGATGGCCGCCGTGGGCACCATCGCAGGTGGTGCCGAGGTGATCGACTCCCGGTACCGCAACTTCCGCTTCCGTGCGGGCGACGTGATCGCGGACAACGCTTCCAGCGGCGCCTATGTCGTCATTGACAAGACGGTGACCTCGGATTCGATCGATCTACTCACCGAGAAGGTCGACGTCTATGTGGACGGCAAGCTGGAGTACAGCGGTACCGGTGAGGACGTCCAGGGTCACCCGGGTGAGGCGCTGGCGTTGGCCGCCAACGACCTGGCGCGCCGTGGCAAGGCGATCGAAGCCGGCTGGGTCGTGCTGACCGGCGGCATCACCGATGCCGTGTTCTCGCCTCCGGGAAGCACGGTCGAGGTGAAGTTCAGCAGCCTGGGCGAGGTGACGATCGAGGGCGGCGAGGATCCCGATCGGGCTGACAGCTGATGCCGCTCATCGAGGTGACCCTTGCGCAGGGGCGTTCTCCGGAGAAGCTGCGGGCATTGATCACCAGGCTCACCGAGGCGGTGGTGGAGACCGGAGTTGGGGTGAAGCAATCGGTCCGGGTGATCATCCGCGAGGTCCCGCCGACGCATTGGGCCGCAGCCGACGAGACACTGGCCGAACGGGCGCAGAAACAACAACAACAACAACAGCAGCAGGAGAAGTAGGAACAGCACCCCTACCCATCGAAGGTGTTTCCTCCCTTCGATGGCACATCGAGCGCAGCACCGAGGCGGCCGCTCAGACGGAAGGATTCATTTTCAGTGCACAAGGAAATCATCGTTCGGCAGGTGCCGAACTTCATCAATGGCGAGTTCGTCCGAACCGGAGACACGTTCGACGTCCTGTACCCGATCACGGGTGAGGTCACCGCTCAGGTGCACAAGGCCGGTCAGCAGGAGGTCGACGCCGCGGTCGCGGCCGCCCGCGCGGCTCTCGAGGGCCCGTGGGGCAAGCTCGCGCAGGCGGAACGCGCCAAGATAGTGCGTGCCATCGCCGACGGGGTCATGAAGCGGTTCGACGACTTCCTCGAGGCCGAGGTGCTCGACACCGGCAAGCCCTATTCGGTCGCCTCCCACGTCGACATTCCCCGCGGCAGCTCCAACTTCGCTGCGTTTGCCGATCTCCTGCGGGAGCACCCCACCGAGGCCTTCAGGATGGACACTCCCGACGGTTTCGGCGCCCTGAACTACGGAGTCCGCAGGCCGCGTGGCGTCATCGGCGTCATCTCGCCGTGGAATCTGCCGCTGCTGCTGCTGACCTGGAAGGTCGGCCCGGCACTGGCGTGTGGCAACACGGTCGTCGCCAAGCCGTCCGAGGTCACCCCGTCGACTGCCGCCCTGCTCGGTGAGGTGATGAACGAGGTCGGCGTCCCCGAGGGCGTCTACAACGTGCTCCACGGCTTTGGGGACACGGGCGCCATGATCACCTCTCACCCGGATGTCGACGGCATCACGTTCACCGGTGAGACCTCGACCGGTTCGATCATCCTCAAGGCGGTCGCCCCGACCCTGAAGGCTGCCTCCATGGAGATGGGCGGCAAGAACGCGGGCATCGTCTTCGAGGACGCCGACCTGGACCTGACCATCGCCGAGCTGGGCCGTTCCTGCTTCCTCAACACCGGTCAGGTCTGCCTGGGCACCGAGCGTGTCTACGTCCACGAGTCGATCTTCGACCAGGTCGCCGAGCGTCTGGTGGACTACGCCAAGAACCAACTGCGGTACGGCTACCCGGATGATGAGGCGACCAACTTCGGCCCCGTGGTCTCCGACGAGCACCGCGACAAGGTGTTGTCCTACTACAAGCTCGCCGAGGACGAGGGCGCCACTGTCCTGCACGGTGGCGGTGCGCCGATCTTCGGCGATGAGCGTGACGGCGGTTCCTGGGTCGAGCCGACGATCTGGACGGGCCTGGCCCACGACAGCCGGGTGGCCACGGAAGAGATCTTCGGCCCCGCTGTGGCCCTCATCCCGTTCCGCGACGAGGACGAGGCCATCAGGCTCGCCAACGACACCAGGTACGGCCTGGCCGCGACGTTCTTCAGCACCGACGCCTCCCGTGTGCACCGGGTCGCGCCTCAGCTGGAGGCCGGCATCGTCTGGGTCAACTCCTGGTTCCTGCGCGACCTTCGCACCGCCTTCGGCGGCATGAAGCATTCCGGTATCGGCCGCGAGGGCGGCGTCCACGGCCTGGAGTTCTACACCGAGCTGTCCAACGTCTGCGTCAAGGTCTGATCGGCGTCGCGGGCAGGTGGGTAACGGGCGGTTGAACAGTCCCGGCCCGCCTGCCCGGACGGGGCCGATCGGGTCGATACTGGTCCCGTGCTGATCCGGGAGAACTTCCGCGAGTACCTCGACCACCTGCTCCGGGACGGTTACACCGTCCAACACGACGAGCACGGCTCCGACCCCGACCTGATCGACCCGGGCGGGAATCCGATCGTCACCTGGCAGGAGGAGTACCCGTACCCTGAGCGGCTCGAACGCGAGGTGTACGAGGAGGAGAAGTACAAGCTGCAGATCGAGCTGCTCAAGTTCCAGTACTGGGTGCAGGACGTCGGCGGCAAGCACGTCATTCTGTTCGAGGGCCGGGACGCCGCCGGCAAGGGCGGCACCATCAAGCGGTTCATGGAGCACCTGAACCCGCGGGCGGCCCGGGTGGTGGCGCTGACCAAGCCGACCGAGACCGAGCTGGGCCAGTGGTACTTCCACCGGTACATCACCCACCTGCCCACGGCCGGTGAGATCGTGCTCTTCGACCGGTCCTGGTACAACCGGGCCGGCGTCGAGCGGGTGATGGGTTTCACCACGGACAAGGACTACCGGATCTTCCTGCGGCAGGCCCCGCTGTTCGAGGAAATGCTGGTGGAGAGCGGGTTCTCGCTGACCAAGCTGTGGTTCTCGGTCACCCAGTCCGAGCAGCGGACCCGGTTCGCGATCCGCCAGATCGACCCGGTCCGCCGGTGGAAGCTCTCCCCCATGGACATCGAGTCGCTGGACCGGTGGGACACCTACACCGACGCCAAGGAGGCGATGGTGCTGGCCACCGACACCGACCACGCCCCCTGGACGTCGATCAAGAGCAACGACAAGAAGCGTGCCCGGATCAACGCGATGCGCTTTTTCCTCGACCAGTTCGACTACGAAGACAAGGACCCCGCCGTCGTCTACCCGGCGGATCCGCTGATAGTGCAGCGGGCACGCGACCAGCTCAAGGACTGATAGGGCGTGGATCGCGTCGTCCCGGGTTGGTCCGGGCGCCTGTTCGAGGACTTCTCGGTCGGCGACCTGTACTACCACCCGTTCGGCAAGACGGTCACCGAAGCGGACAACCAGTGGTTCACGCTGCTGACGCAGAACGTGGCCAAGATCCACGTGGACCGCAACTTCTCCGCGCAGACCGAGTTCCGCAGGCCGCTGGTGAATTCGACGTTCACGTTGGCGCTGGTGACCGGGCAGTCCACGATCGATCTGTCGATGAACGTGTTCGCGAACATGGGATGGGACGAGGTGCGGATGCCGCACCCGGTGTTCGAGGGCGACACCATCTATTCGCGGAGCAAGGTGCTCGCCGTCCGGGAGTCGTCGTCGCGGCCCAACCTGGGTCTGGTAACGGTGGCCACCGAGGGGTTCAACCAGGACGGCGTCGTCGTCATCAGCTATCGACGCACGTTCATGGTTTATCGGCGAGGACATCTGCCGCAGGTGACAGACGTCCGGCCGGACGAGTCCAGCCTGCCCGAGGCCCCGTCGTGACCGTCACCGAAGCGGTGACCGCCCTGTTCGTACCCGGCGACCGGCCGGACCGCTACGGCAAGGCCGCGAGTTCCGGCGCCGACGTGATCATCATCGACCTGGAGGACGCGGTCGCTCCTGCCGCCAAGGAGGCGGCCCGGCAGGCCGCCCTGTGCGCCCTGTCCCCCCGTGCGGAGAACCAGGTGCGGGCGCTGGTGCGGGTGAACGCCGTTGGCACCGACACCCACGACGCCGAGGTGCGGGCGCTTGTCGGGCTCGCCGCCCACCCCGGGAGCGGGCTTCTCGGGGTGGTGCTGCCCAAGGCAGAGGATGCGGAGTCGGTCGCCCGGCTGGCCGACCGGCTGCGGTCCGCCGACCCCGACCTGGCCCTCGTCCCACTGATCGAATCCGCGGCCGGCGTGCTCGACGCCGCCCGGATCGCCCGGATCGCAGGGGTCAGCCGCCTGGCGCTGGGCGCCATCGATCTCACCGCGGACGTGGACGCCGACCTCGACTCACCGATCGTCACGCACGCCATGAGCCAGGTGGTGCTGGTCTCCCGGGCGGCCGGCGTGGCGGCACCACTGGACTCGCCGGCAACCGCGATCAACGATCCCGCGGCGGTCGAGGCGTCGGCCCGGGCCGCCCGCGCCTGCGGGTTCGGTGGAAAGCTGTGCATCCATCCGGCCCAGCTGGCGCCGGTCCGCCTGGCGTTCCGGCCGACCGAGGATCAGATCGCCTGGGCACGAAGGGTTGTCGGCGCCGGCGAGGCCGCCGTACAACTCGACGGGCAGATGATCGACAAGCCCGTGGTCGAGAAGGCCCGGCGCGTCCTGCAGCGCGCCGGGCTCGGAGGGCCATGACCCGGCGGCGGATCGTCTCGCATGGAACACGATCAGTCGTCCGGGTCGAAGATCGCCTCGATCGGCCGGTCGAACAACCGGGAGATCTTGAACGCCAGCGGCAGGCTGGGGTCATACCTGCCGGTCTCGAGGGCGTTGACCGTCTGCCGGGACACCTCGAGCCGGTCGGCCAGGGCACCCTGCGTCCAGCCCCTGGCCTCGCGCAGCACCCGCAAGGAGTTCCTCATCGTGGCGCCGGTCACCGCCGGCCGACGACGATGCCGGTGATCCCCCAGCCGAACATCCCGGCTCCGAAGATGATCCAGGCGGTGATCTGCGACTGCAGGCCCGCGGCCGCCAGCAGGCCCATGGTGATCGCTGCCACCATCGCGACGGCGAAGCCGACGCCGAGGGCCTGCAGGGTGAGCCGCTGCTGGTAGTCGTCGAGCCGACGCAGATGGCGAATGACGGCGACGGCGACCCAGATCGTGGGCAGCACAGGCAACACGGCCCAGACGAAACGCCACGACGACGACCCATCGAGGTCACCGAAGACGAGCACCAGGACGAGGACGAGGCAGTAGGCGATCATCGCGGGCACGAACTCCCGCACGTACGCCCACGCCCTCGCCCGGTCGCCGCGACTCTGGTCCGATCTGTCAAGGTTGCTTGTCATCATGAGTCAAGCATGCTTGACACGACCTTCGCCTGTCAAGCGTCCTTGTCAGTGCGTTGGGTGCTGATCGGTTCGAAAGCGCCGGTCAGTGACTATCGGCGGGACGGACGACGACCACCGGGCTGCCGCTGTGCACGATCAGGTGCTGGCTGGTCGACCCGAGCACCGCCCCGGCCAGCCGGTTGCGGCCGCGGCTGCCGACGACCACGAGCTGAGCCTTCTTGCTCAGCCGCTCCAGCCCCTCCACGGGGCGCTCGGTGAGCAGCGCGGTGTCCACGATGACGTCCGGGTACCGCTCGCGCCAACCGGCCAGCCGCTCGGCCAGCACCACCCGTTCGACCTGCTCCAGGTCATGCAGGGTCGGGCGTTCCGCGGTGGCCTGCAACGCCTCCGGGTCGAACGCCCGGTCCTCGTCCCAGGAGTGCACCGCGAGCAGTGACGTGCCACGGACGGAGGCCGCCTCGAATGCGAAGGCGATGGCCTGCTCACTGATCGGCGAGCCGTCGACTCCGACGATCACCGGCCCGCTCAGATCGGTGCTGTCGGTTCCCGGGCGGACGACCACCACCGGCACGTGCGCCCGCGCGGCGACCCCGAAGGCGACCGAACCCAGCGCCACATGGCCCAGCCGGCCGGAGCCACGGGTGGCCACCACCAGCATCAGCGCGTGCTCGGATTCGCGCAGCAGCAGCGGGATCGGCTCCTCGTACGCCACGATGCCGGTCACGGCAAGGTGCGGGTGCGCCGCAGTCAGGTCGGCCTGTACCTGACGGTGCAGGTCGATCAGGACGTCCTGGTGGGCGATGCCGGGCACCACGTCTGTCACCCCGGTGAGGAACCGGGTCGGGTAGGCGGATACCAGATGGAGGACCGCGTGCCGCCGGACCGCCTCCTGTGCCGCCCATTCGGCCGCCGCCCTGGCACCATCGGACTCGTCGATGCCGACTGCGATGCGATTGGTGACCGAATCGTGGACCTGGTTGTCGCGGACCATGTTCGCCTCCTTGTGCCATCCCCAGCGTTACGGAAGGCCAAGGGGGACAACAGGGTCGAAGGTCCCGGCCATCCGCAGGCGCAGGCCGCTGGCCCGGGCGGCGGGGCGACCGACCGCGGCCCGCAGCTCCGCCTCGGTGCCGATCAGTCGGACCAGGCTCTGTGCCCGGGTCAGCGCGGTGTACAACAGTTCCCGCGTGGACAGCGGCGAATCAGCTTCCGGCAGAATCACTGTCACTCGATCGAACTGGCTGCCCTGGCTGCGATGCACCGTCATGGCGTGCACCGTCTGCACATCGGCCAGTCGTCCCGGGGCGTAGTCGACGATCCGGTTCTGCTGGCTGAAGGCCACCCGCAGTTGATCGCCGGCCAGCACGGCCACCCCGACGTCGCCGTTGAACAGTCGCAACGAGTAGTCGTTCGCGGTCACCAGCACGGGTCGGCCCGGATACCAGTCGGCGTGCGGTGGCAGCAGATCCTCAGCGGCCAGCCAGTTCTCGATTCTTCTGGTCCAGTCCTGGATGCCGCGCGAGCCGGTCCGGTGAGCGCACAGCACCCGGTGCGCGTCCAGCCGCTGCAGCGCGTCGGCGGCGGCGCCGGTGCGGGCGGCAGCCCGCACCCGGGCGGCCGTGACGACCACGTCCGCCCTGACCGCCTCGTCGACGCCCGGATCACCGGACCCGTCCGGCTCGGGCCCACCGGGATCGATCAGGCGAACCTGCCCGCCCCCGGCCAGGATGTCCAGCGCCGCGTCGGCGTCACCCGCCCGCACCGCGTCGGCGAGCGCGGCGATGGCCCCGCCGAACCGCCAGGTGGTCCGCAACAGGGTCACCCCGGCGGCCGCCGGCGCCGCGCCGGCGCCGGTCAACCCGGCGACCAGATCGGCCAGCACTGCCCCGGCCTCCACCGACGCGAGCTGGTCGGGGTCGCCGACCAGGATCAGCCTGGCGTCCGGCCGGACGGCCTCGAGCAGCCGCGCCATCATGGTCAACGACACCATCGACGTCTCGTCGACCACGACGATGTCGAACGGCAGCCGGTTGTCCCGGTCGTGCCGGAACCGCTGGGTACGACCGGGCACCCAGCCGAGCAGCCGATGCAGGGTGGAAGCGGTCAGCATGGGTAGGTCGTACCGGTCGCCGGGGTCCAGGTCCCGCGCCTGGGCCTGGACGGCCGCCTGCAGCCGCGCCGCCGCCTTCCCCGTCGGCGCGGCCATCGCCACCCGGAGCGAGGTGCCGGACAGGCCCTTCAGCAGGGCGAGGATCCTTGCTACGGTGGTGGTCTTGCCGGTTCCCGGACCGCCGCCGATGACCGTGGTCCAGCCCGTCGCGGCAATCTCGGCGGCCATGCGCTGGCCCGGGTCACCGTCGGCGAAGAGCCGGTCAAGGCCGGCGGCCAGCGCGCCCGCGTCGACCGGCGGCGGCTGCTGCGACCGGCGGACCAGCAGGTCGTCGCGGACCTGCTGCTCCTGCGCCCGGTACCGGTCCAGGTACAGCAGATCGAACTCCCACCGCAGCGGTCGCCGCTCGCCGACCAATGGGCTGGCCAGGATCGCCGCCCGCCATTGCGGGACCTGCGGCCATGTCCCGTTCGGATCGGCCAGCAGCAGGGTCGACCTGGCCTGTTCCAGATCCACACACACCGACCCGTTCCGGACGGCCCGCACCGCCATCGCGACGGCGAGCCGCACCGGGTCGTCGCCCTCCCCCGCCAGCTGGGCCACCCGGGTGGCGACGTGCACGTCGGCGGCGGTGAGCACGCCGGCCTCGTTGGCCGCAAGGAGCAGCCCGTCCGACCGCAGGGCGAGCCGGCTGTCGTAAGGGTCCTGGAGCCCGACGAACGCGTCCGTCACGGACCCACCGCCTCGGTGCCGTCGAGCAGATCGGACAGCCCGGTGACCAGCTCTGCCGGCGGTGACCAGCCGAACACCCCGCAGGGCCGTTCGCCGACCGACGGAGTGTCGGGGCCGGCCATGCCGCGCACGAAAAGGTAGAGCACGCCCGCGATATGACGTGCCGGTCGGTAGTCGGGTTGTCGCCAGCGCAGGAACCTGTGCAGCGCCACCGTGTACAGCATGGCCTGCAGCGGGTAGTCGGAGCCGGCCATCACCTCGTCCAGCGCGTCCGGCCGGTAGTCCCAGAGGGACAGCGGGGCAGCGGATTCCGGATCGCCCAGCCAGTTCGTCTTGTAGTCGACGACGAGATACCTGGGCCCTGGCAGGCGCAGCACCGCGTCCAGGCTCCCGGTGAGGTACCCACCCAGCGACAGGCCCGAGAAGGCCGGCGTGGCCAGGCGTTCGGCGTACCCGGCAAGCGGATCGGTGGGTGGCAGGCACCTTCGGACCATCCTGGCGACCTCGCCCAGACTCGCGTCGCGGCCGTGCGACCGGTCGCCCCCGGCCAACGGCAGCTCGAACTCCAGCTCGGTCAACCGATCCCTGCCGTCGACGTCCGCCAGGGTGATCCCGTCGGCCAACGGACCCAACGGGGTCCGCAGCACCGGGACCAGTGCCGATGCCAGCAGATCCGGATCGACGGCCGACCCGAACCGGGCCACCTGGGTGGCGCAACTGGACCGCACCTCGGCGGGCAGGTCTCGCGCCCAGGCGTCCACGTGCTCGAGGACCGCATGCACCAGCGTGCCGAATGCGGCGCCCACGGGCAGCTGCGCCATCGGCGAGACGACCGCCAGCAGCTGCGCCGACGGCAGGTGTCCGTGCTGCGCCGGCACCGGCCGTCCGTCGGACGGTGACGCCGCGCCATCGATGGTCTCGTCCTCACGCTGCGTGAACTCCGGCTCGCTGCCGACCCCGCCGTCTCCGGTCGGATTGCCATCTGCCGTCGAGATCCCCATGCCGGCAACTGTTCCGCCAACTGTTCCGGCGCCGACCAGCAGCCCTGAGGCGCCCGCAGCGGCGAGCGAGGTGTACGACAGCCGACGCCAGCGCCGACTCAGATCGCGGTGCAGCACTCCCACGGCCAGCTCGGTCGGCGCAGCTGTGACGGCCCGCCGTTCCCGCAGGGTGCCGATGCCGGACCGTTCCACCACCAGCGCGCCGCGCTGTTGCCATTGGCCGAGGCGGGTCGCCGCTGCCTCGTCGCTGGGCACTCGGACCTCGTCGGGCACTGCGCCGTCGAACCCCCGTTCACCGAACAGCACACGGTGCAGGCCGGACGCCCTGGTGTTGGCCGTCGGCGCCCACCAGGTGACCACCTGGGACTGGGCCCGGGTCAGGCCCACATACAGGTGACGCAGCGCTTCTCCCGCATCTTCGGCCAGTGCCTGCCGTTTTCGGCCGATCCAGCCGGGAGTGCCGGGCCCCCCGACGTCCAGGACGCGCCTGCCGTCCTGGTGCAGCAGCAGGATGTCCGGATCGCCGACCCACCGGTCGAACGCGAACGGCAGGTACACCACCGGGTACTGCAGGCCCTTGCTGGCGTGCAGCGTGACGACCTGGGTGGCGGCGGCGTCGGTCTCCAGCCGACGCACGCGGTCGGTGGTGGTGTCGGCCATCGCGTCCGCACGCCGGCGGCGCAGCCAGTCCGCCAGCGCGGCCGGACCCAGCCCGTCAGCCGCCGCGGCCGCCTGCAGCAGCTGCCCGATGTGCCGCAGGTCGGTCAGCAGGCGTTCACCGCCGACCTGGCCCAGAACCCTTGCCGGAAGATCGGTCTCCACCCCGATGACCTCCAGCAGGGCGGCCACGCCGCGCGCGGCGGTGACCGCCGCCCATCGGCTGATCCGAACGCTCAGCTCGTCGGTGACCGCCTCACCACCGGTCGCGAGTTCGGTCGCGGTCCGGCCGAGGAAGGCGGTCAACGCGGCGGCCCGCACCCGCGCCGCCCGGTGCGGCTGCTCGAGCGCCTCCAGCAGGGTCACCCACTGGTCGGCGGCCTCGGTCCGGAACACGCTGAAGCTCCCGGCCACCACCGCCGGGATGTCCATCGCGATGAGCGCCGCCTGCACCGTGCGGGCCTGTTTGTGGGTGCCCACGATCACCGCCACGTGCCCCGCCTGCACCGGCACCCCGTCGAAGGTGGCGCCGGCGGCCAGCAGCTCCGACAGGTCGGCGGCCAGGTCGCGGGCGATGAACTGCCGCGCCCGGTCGACCGGGATCGATTCGCCCGGCGCGCATCCCAGGTCGTCGCGGCGAACCATCCGCAGCCGCAACGGTGCCGCCGACGGGGCTCCGGCGAGTCGTTCCCCGGGTCGGGCGGACGCCACCGGCCGGACCCGGATCTCCGGGCTCCCCAACGACAGGTCGTGCAGCAGCGCCTGCAGAGCGGACACCAACGGCGGGTCCGTGCGCCAGTTGCGGGCCAGCGTGGCCCGGGCCTCCCCCGCCGTCCGCGCCGCCTGCAGGTAGGTCTGCACGTCGCCGCCGCGGAAGGCGTAGATCGACTGCTTGGGGTCGCCGATGAGGATCATCGTGGCATGCCCGGTGAAGGCACGGTCCAGGATCTGCCACTGCACGGGGTCGGTGTCCTGGAACTCGTCGACGAGCACGAACGACCACCTGCGGCGCATCCTCGTCCGGGCCGGCGCGTCGTCGGCCTCGAGCGCGCCCGCGAGCCGGACCAGCAGGTCGTCGTACCCGAGGATGCGTCTGCGCCGCTTGCGCACCTCGACCTCCCGGCGCACCCGCTGCCCGAACCGGACACGCCAGTTGGCGGGGCTGGCCGGGTCCGCGTCCAGCGGCTGCAACGCGGCCTGCGGGTCGTCGATCACCTTGCGCGCCAACGACAGTGCGGTGTCCCGGTCGAACACGGGGTCGCGCCGGGCGAACGCGCCGACGTACAGGTCGTCGACCACCTGAACGACCAGGTCGTCCAGGGTCTCGATCAGCTCCACGTCGGGGTCGGCATCCCCGGCCACGCCCAGACCGGTCAGCACGAACTGGCAGAACTGATGGGTGGTCAGGATCGTCGACGCGTCGTAGCCGGCCAGCGCCGCCCGCAGCCGCTCCCGGCGTCGCCGGACCTCGTCGTCGGATCCGGCGGCCAGCATCGCATGCACCGGGTCCGCGGCGACCCTGGCCCGGTCCGGATCGCCCAGCGCCCGCTCGGCGCGGACAAGGTGACCGCGGACCCGTTCTCGCAATTCCTGGCTGGCCGCGCGGCCGAACGTGACGACAAGCAGTTGATCCGGCCGGGTTACCCCTTCCGCCAGGTAGCGGGTGACGAGATCACCAATGGCGTAGGTCTTCCCGGTGCCGGCACTGGCCTCGAGCAGGGTGGTTCCTTCGGGCAGCGGGCCACACACGTCGAACGGCGCGACCTGGTCGGTCCACTCCGGCCGGGTCATGCCGGCCCCCGCTGTTCGTGGCGCAGCAGCGGGGTCCACAACCGCATCGCGAGCGCGGCGAACGGGTCCGGCTCGGTGGCGTCGCCCGACAACCCGGGAACGGTACCGATCGCGGTGGACGAACACAGCGCATCGAAGCCGCAGTCACGGCCCCACACCCGTGCATACGACGCGTCCTCGTTCTCACCCGGGAACCGCCCGCCGTCCCAGGCGGTGGCCGCCTGCGCGTGTGCCTTGGCGTGATCGGCGCCCCGGTGCCGGGCCGCGGCATACCGCTCACCCGCCTTCAAGGGCAACGGCAACGGGACGCACAGCCCGGCCAGGTACAGCCCGACCAGATCGGCCAGCACGGCGCGCGCCGCTTCTCCCGCCGACTCCCCGGCCAGCGGGGACAGGGTGGCGCGCTGCGGCCGGCCGTGGTCGGCACGACCGACGGTCGCGGCAGACCACCCGCCGGCGGGGTCGCCGGCCGTCAGGGCGAGGAAGGCCAGCCACGACTGCAGCCGCGCCTTGGCGCCCAACCGGCTGTACGACACCGAGACGAGCACGGTGCCGTGCACGCCGCCGACGGTGCCGCGCAGCCGGCGACCGTCCGGCAACGGCACGGACACCTCGACCGTGCGACGTGGCGACGAGCGCAACGAGGCGGTGCGGTCGACCAGCGGCCGGACGTCGTCGAGTACCCGCTCGAGGACCCGGCCGCCGAGGTTGGCGGGCGGCAGCACCCCCCGTCGCCACTCGGCCTGCCGGCATTCGTCCTCCGGTACGCCCGCCAACCGGTCCCGCAGGATCCGCTCGCCGACGCCCCACTGGGCGAGAGCGTCCAGGTCGACCGGCATGTCGTCGGGCGGGTCGTCCTGCTCGAACGGTACGGCGACATCCAGCCGCTGCCGCAGGAAGCCCTTCGCCGGATGCACCAGCAGGTCGGAAAGCGCGACCAGTTCGATGTCGTCGCCGGGTCCGGGCCCCCCGGTCGGACCGGTAGCCGCCCCCGGTGCCGGCAGTGCCGTCACTACCAGGGTGGACGCCGGCCGACGGGGCCGATCCAACGCACGAGCGCCGCCAAGGGCAACCGGGTCGAAGGTGAATGGCCCGGGCCGCCCGAGTGCCCCGGCGGTGACCGTGCGAGGGTCGAACGGCTGCAACGGGTGCCGGACGAGGACGGCCCGTCCGGCCGGGCGCCCGCCGATCGTGGCGACGTCGTCCAGCGCGTCCAGCAGCTCGCCCAGGGGCACCGCGGGCGGCCGCCGGGCGCCGGTGCGCTCGTCCGCGCCGGAGTAGGTGATGATCAGTCGCTCGCCGGCGGCCATGATCGCATCCAGCATCAGCTGGCGGTCCTCGGAACGCAGATCCCTTTCCCCGCAAGCGGGTTCGCGGGCCAGCAGGTCGTCGCCGTCCTCCCGCACCGCCCGCGGGAACACCCCGTCGTCCAGGCCGAGCAGGCACACCACCCGGTGCGGCACCGACCGCATCGGCATCATCGTGCAGACCGTCAGCGTCCCCGTGCGAAAGTTCGCTCGGGTGGGCCGGCCGGCCAGGGCGCCGGCCAGCAGCGCGCGGACATCACCCAGATCCAACGCGACCTCGGCGGATCCGGCGGACGCCGCGTGCTGCTCGACCGCCGCCAGCTCGGCCCGCAACTCCGCCAGCTGCCAGGAGGCGCGGGGCGGCACCGAGGTCAGGCCCTGCACGCGGTCCAACAGCGTGGCGCACCAGTGCGCCACGGTGTGCCGTCCGGCAAGCGCGTCGACCGCGGCTCCCAGACGACCGACCAGTTCGGCGAATCGGCCGGCCAGCTCCACGTCCGCGCTGCCGACCTCGTCCAACGGCAGCGCTGTGGCCAGCCTGTTGCCGGGCTCGTCGGACATGCACACGCCCAGCAGGATCCGGTCGAGCGCGGCCCGCCAGGTGTTCTGCGGGAAGTCGGACAGGCCGTACCGGCCGCGGTGCGCGGCGTCCAGCCCCCACCGGGCACCGGCGGCAGCGATCCAGTCGGCGAGTAGCGCCAGGTCGTCGTCGTCGAAGCCGAACCGGCGTCGCACCGGCCCGAACGCGGCCAGGTCCAACAGCTCGGACGCGGTGACCCGACCCCCGGCCAGGTCCAGGATCCGTTCCAGGGCCGCCAGCAGGGGGTTGGTCCGCCGCAGCGCCCGGTCGGCCAGCCGCACGCTGAGCTGATGCGCAGGATGCCCACCGGGGACCGACTCGGCCAGGCCGAACGCGCCCTGCAACAGTGGGGCGAAGGCCTCGATGTCCGGGCACATCACCAGGATGTCGGCGGGCTGCAGGGTGGCGTCGTCGGCGAGCAGGCCGACCACGGCGTCCCGTAGCACGTCCACCTGCCGGCCGGGGCCATGGCAGGCGTGCACCCGCACGCTGTCGTCGGCGGGGTCGATCGGACGCGGCGCATCGGGGGCTTGGTTGGTCGCCAGCCCCTGCTGGACCAGACCGAGCAGGGTCCGGTCCGAACCGGGCGTGTCAGGCGCCGGATGATGCTCGTCGCGGTCGATGCGGCCGGCGAGCACGACCTGCAGCTCCCGGACGTCCCGGCCCAGGGAGGCCAGCAACGGGTGCGCCGTGGCCGTGACGGTCGGATCGCGTCGCCGCGGCACCCCCTCGCCGCCCGCGGTCGTGATCTCGCCGACCCGCGCCCAGAGCGCCGGCGAAGGGTGCGGTAGCCACAGGTGCACCTGCCGGTGCACCGCGAGCGCGGCCAGCAGTCGCAGCTGCATCGCCGCCAGCGCGGTCGGGCCGAACACGCTGATCCGTCCAGGTAGGTCCACCGACCGCGGGTCGCGGATCAGGCCGGCCCGGATGCCCGCCCAGGCGGCAACCGGGTCGGGCGCCGGGATCCGGTCACGCAGCCGCCGCCAGAGTTCGGGCTGCCAGGCCAGGTCGGGCGGGACCGGATCGCCCCAGCCGTCGGTGTCCTGCCCGCGCGACCACGCGTCCAGCATGTCCGGGCGGTCCACGGCGTAACCGTCGAAGAGCCCGGCGATCCGTCGGGCGACCGCGTACCGGCGTCCACGGCGATGCGCGTTGGGGTCATTGGGGTCGTTCAGATCGTTCGGGTAGCCCAGATGCGTGGCAAGCAGCCCGCACCAGGGCTCGGTGGCCGATGAGTCGATCACCTCGAGCAGCGGCCAGACCGCCGCATCGGGCGCCCACGGATCGTCGCGTCCGGACCCACCCAGTTCGGCGACGAGACCGGCCGGGCTGGGGAACCGCACCGCCGCGCAAATCCCGTCGCTGTGCCCTGCCCGCGCACCCAGCCGGTGGGAAAGCCGTTGGGTCAACCATCGCTCGACCCCCCGGGTCGGAACCGCGATCACCTCCACGGCGAACGGGTCGGCCGGCGGCGAGGCCATGAGGTCGGCGAGGGCGGCGGCGAGGGTGTCGGCCCGTTCGGCCCGATGGACGTGCAGCGTCATCGGGCCGCCCCAGCACGTCGCCATCCCCCGGTCACGCAGACAGTGTGTCGCAGGGGTCCGACATCGGGCCTTCCGGTCCGGGGTCGCCGGCGCCCGGACCCGGTGATCAGTAGGAGGCCAGGTCGGGCACGCGCAGGTGCGGCATCACCTCGTCGAACTCGCGGGCCTGGATGACGTTTGTCTCCAGCAGGTGCCGGCCCACACCGGAGATCCTGCGGTCCATGGCACCGAGGCTCTCATAGGCGATGGACACCGCGGCGCGACCCCAGTCGGGGTTGACCATCAGGCTGGCGGAGCAGAACCCACGGGTGGCGTCCAGCGCCGGCAGGGTGGCGGCGTGGAACTCCGAGACGAACTCCTCCCGCCGGGAGCTCTCCATCCGTAGCCAGATGACCCGCGCACAGACCGCAGTGCCGGCGTGATGCCGACGATGCATCGCCGCGATTTCCCATTCCTCCAGCTCGGCGGTGCCGCCGCCGATGACCTCGGCGGTCTTCTCCCGGATCGGCCGGATCTTGACCACACTGGCGTGCATGTCGGCCTTGGTCTCCCAGGCCGAGGTGATGATCGCCAACCCGGTCTGTCGGCTGGCCAACACGGACATGCCCACGCAGGTCGACATCCCCAGGATGGTCGGCACCGCGTTGTCCCGCAGATATCCGATGGCGTAGTCGATCATGTCCGGTCGACCCTGGTGCATCGCGGTGCGTGCGAAGACGGTCAATTCGAGACCTCACCTCCACTCGTGGTAGGCCTACTGTTCCCTACCCACGTCATTAAGGCCACGGTAAACCGAAGCGTGACGCGGACGCTCACGCAACTCCGGGATGGTCCGGCGGGGCGCCTGGCGGAGATCATCGCCGTGCGGGATCTCGGGCGGCTCGCCGGCGCAGGCAGGCCGTCGACATACCGGATGGCCATCCCGCCCGGTGCGCGGATCAAGGGCCCACCGAAACAGACTTGGCCGGCGTGGGAGTGGGCCCCTCAACCGCGCAGCAGCCACTCCGACGTGCGCCGCCGGACATCCGCACGCCGGCTGCCACCAACCGAAGCCGACACCTAGGTCTGGGCCTCTACCGGTGTGACCGACGCCAGCGCCGATTCGGTCGCTTCGAGGGCGTTCGTTGCGGCCATCTCTTCGGCCAGCCGCCGCGCCTGTGCCCGGTACCGACCGTCCTTCAGCGCCGCCTCGACAGCTCGGCGCACCTGCCGTGGCCGCGGTCGGGCGGTGCGAAGGTCGATGCCGGCACCAGCCCAGGCCACCCGTGCAGCCACCTCGGGCTTGTCCTCCGTGTCGCCGGCCAGCACGAGCGGGACGCCGTTGGACAGGGCGTGCTGCACGCCGCCGAATCCGCCGTTGGTCACCATCACATCCACATGGCCGAGCAGGTCGGAGTGTGGGAGGAAGTCGGCGACCCGCGCATTGGTGGGGACGGCAATGCCGGCGGCCGGTCCGCCTCCGGTGGTCGCCACCACAGTGACGTCCAGGTCGGCCAACCCCTGCAAGGTGGGCCCGATCAACCGGGTCAGGTCGCCGTTGTCGACGGTGCCCTGGGTGACATAGACCACGGAGCGGGGTGAGTCGACGACGTCGTCCCACCATTCGGGCGGTCGGAAACCCGGGTCGCGCGGAGTCGGCAGCGGCCCGAGGAACTGGACGTGCGACGGCAGATCGGAGCGCGGATACTCCAGCGCCGGTACGGAGTACTGCAGGAAGCGATCACAGAGCCTGGGCCAGTCGAACAGTGGCAGGTCCGGCACGGAACATCCTTCGGCGCGAAGGATCTCACCCGCATACCGCTCGTTGGCCCGGAACATGCGGCGACTCACGCGGTACAGCGCGTGGTTGCGCGCGCGACGCCAACGGTTCGTGGACGGCGACGCCTTGAGTCCGAACGGCGCGGTGTCCCGGCTGGAGAACATCAGCGGTGTGATACCGGCGCGCAGGATCGGCGGTCGGCCGGTGGGCGGCCCCAGCATCAGCGGCCCCGCACCCGCGTAGCCCGGATCGATCAGCACCGCGTCGGGCGCGTCCTGCTCGATGAGCACATCGAGCGCGCGCCGCTGCGGCGGGGTCGCGTTGAGGAAGACGTGATCGATGTCAAACCGCATCCGTGCCAACCCGGTGAGCCGCTCCCGCCCCGGGAAAGCACCATCCAGATCGGTGTCGTCGTAGTCGCACTCGGCCGGCAACGGCACGAACTCGGCACCGGCGGTACGAACCCGTTCCGCGAACCGGCGGCCAGTCAGGAAACGGACCCGGTGCCCGCGACCGCTCAGATAGCCGGCAATGACGAGCATCGGCGCGACGTGACTGCGAGCAGGCGTGCAACACAAGACGTAGTTGCCCATGATGACCTCGCCCCTATGATTGGCTGATACGAGGCATATTCGTTATGGGAGATGATACCCAATTAGGACACCAGGTCAAGACGCGTGACGAACCGCTCGAAACGGGAATACCGATCGCCCCTTCGAGCCGAACAGGCCCGGCAGACCCGGATGCGCATCGTGGCCGCCGCCGCGGAGCTGTTCGCCGCGCGTGGCTACGCGGCGACCACCGTGCAGGCGATCGCGCAGGCCGCGGGGGTGTCCGCCGTCTCTGTGCAGCAGAACGGCCCGAAGAGCGCGCTGCTGCTGGCGGCGCTGCAGTTCGTCTCGTCGGGCGCCGAGGGCTTCGACTCCCTGCGCGAGGTGCCGGAGATGGCCGCGCGGGCAGACGAACTGACCCGCCCCGCCGACCTGATACGCATCACCGCCGAGTTCGCCGCCGCGAGCAACGCCCGGGTGTCGCGCCTGTGGATCGCCATGGACCGTGCCGCCGACGAGGACCCGGACGTAGCCGAGACCTTCGGGGGCCTGATCCGGCGGATGCGGGCCGACACCACCGTCGCGATCGGCTTTCTCGCGGGACTCGGCGCCCTGCGCACCGACCGTGACCGGGAGCAGCTCGCCGACATCCTCTGGACCCTGCCGCTACCGGACCTGTACCACCGGCTCGTCGAGCAGTGCGGCTGGACGCCGGAGCGGTACACCCGGTGGCTCGAGGATTCGCTCACCGAGCAGCTGCTGGAGCCGGCATCCCCACAGTGATGCCGGTCGGGCGGCGGGTCAGCGGGCGCCCCAGCCGCCGTCGAGGACGATCTGTGAGCCGGTCATCGAACTGGTGGCCGGCGAGCACAGGAACGCCGCCGCGGCCGCCACCTCGGACGGCTCGATCAGCCGCTTGACCGGTGAGGACGTCAGGATGATCTTGGCCAGCACCTCGTCCTCGGGCAGCCCGTGCACCGCCGCCTGGTCGGCGATCTGCTTCTCCACCAACGGCGTCCGCACATAGCCGGGGTTGATGCAGTTGCTGGTCACGCCTTTGCCCGCGCCCTCCAGCGCGATGACCTTGCTCAGCCCCTCCAGGCCGTGCTTGGCGGTCACGTACGCGGACTTGAACGGGCTGGCCCGCCGGCCGTGCGCGGACGACACGTTGATGATCCGCCCCCATCCGCGCTCGTACATCCCCGGCAGCACCGCCCGCGTCAGCACGAACGGCGCGGTGAGCATGACCTTCAGGATGGTCTCGAACACCTCGATCGGGAAGTCCTCGAGTCGCTCCACGTGCTGGATGCCGGCGTCGTTGACCAGGATGTCGACGGTCGGCGCCAGGTCGGCGATCCGGTCGGGCAATCCGGCGATGTCGGACAGGTCGACGACCAGCGGGGTCGCTCCGGTCCCGGCGCAGACCTTGCCGAGCCGGTCCGCGTCGCGGTCGACCGCGATCACCCGCGCCCCGTCCTCGGCGAAGCGTTCGGTGACAGCACGGCCGATCCCACTGGCCGCGCCGGTGATCATGGCCGTACGGCCGGACAGCGGTCGATTCGACCGGGTGGTGAATGTGGTGTCGGACGGCTCGGTCATGTCGGTCAGCGTAGGCCGGGACCCTGCCGTGATGGTCCCGTGACCTGCGCGTCATCTCGAAAATCCTTAGCACTCACGGGGTCTTGTGTGCTAACAGGCGTGTCATTCACGATGGATCATCCGGTGCACCGGCAGTGGGCAGGGGGTCGGCATGCGCGAACGTGAGGACGTTTCGGTCGAGGTGTCGCCCTTCCAAGCCGAAGGGCTGCTGAGCGGCTTCCTGGTGTCCGGTAGGTGGCCGGCGAACACGGTCGAATGGGCAAAGTTCCTCCTGCTGGCGGTGCGCGTGGCCAGTGTTCCCGGGATGCTGCACACCAGCACGGTTTTCCGGGTCCGCGAGGAACTCCCCGATGAACCCGCTCCGGGCACTGTCGGGCTTGTCCTCGCCGAGGGCCCGGTCGTCGGTGAGAACGCCGTCATGCCGGGCCAATTCGCCGCCCACCAGCCGCCGGGGCTGATCGTCCTGCACCCGCCGAACGAGATCCGGCCGTCACTGCCCGAACAGGACGAGGTCGCCTCCGGGTGCGTCCTCCTGCCGGGTATCCCGCACCTCGGCCTTGACCACCGTGCCGCGTGGGTGGAGGCCGACCACCACGGCAACATCACCAGCATGGTCAGTCGGGCAGGCATCAACCCGTACGACGACGCGGACACCGCGGTGCTCGCACTCTTCCTGGCGGCCTGACGCCCCGGGGTCACGGCGTAGGCTCGCGCCGTGGGCAGCGGTTCCACGGCCGGGATCGATCCGCACGACTGGGCCGCCGAATACGCCGCGCTGAGCGGGCGTGGTGGGCTCTCTGCATTGTCCTGCGAGGAACTGGAACGGCTCGCCGACGCCGCGTTCCTGACCGGCCGGGACGACGAGGTCATCACCCTGCGCGAACGTGCGGTCGGGCAGTATCTGACGAACGGTGAGGTCGCCAAGGCCTGCCGGTGCGTGTTCTGGCTCGGGTTTCACCTGGAGAACACCGGCCGGTCCGCGCACGCACGAGGCTGGCTGGCCAAGCTCGAGCGGCTGGTCGGCGAGAACCCCGAACGGCTTGAGCCGCTGACCGGTCTGCTCGACCTGGGCCGGGCCGCCCCGCTGATGATGCTCGGCCGATTCGGCGAAGCACTGCCGCTGTTCGAGTCGGGACGGGCACGCGCGCAACAGCACGCCGACGTCGACGCCGCGGTGCTCGGCGGCGTGGGCGCCGCCCGCTGCGTCGAGATGCTCGGCCGGCCGCAGGCGGCAATCACCATGTTCGACGAGGTGATGGTCGACGTCGTCGCCAGTCCGGTGGCGCCGCAGGTGGCCGGCCTGGCCTACTGCTCGATGATCGACCTGTCCATGCGCTACCTGGACATCGGCCGCGCCCGGGAGTGGACACGTGCGCTGACCCGGTGGTGTGACGACCAGTCGGGACTGGTGCCCTACCGCGGCAGCTGTGCGGTGCACCGCGCCGAACTGCTGCAGATCGAGGGAGCGTGGCAGCGGGCCGAGACCGTGGCGCTGGAGGCGAGCCGCAACACGGATCCGGCGATCGAAGGCCGGGCCCACTATCGCCTGGCCGAGCTCCTGCGCCTGCGGGGCCGGTTCGCCGAGTCCGAGGAGCAATTCCGCGCGGCTGCCAGGCACGGCTGCGAGGTGCAGCCCGGCCTGGCCCGCCTGCGCGCGGCTCAGGGCCGGCTGGCCGCAGCGCAGTCCGGTCTGGACCGGGTCGGTGGAGCGGACAACGAAGTGCCGGCGCTTCCGGCGTTCCTGGCTGCACGGGTCGAGATCGCCGTGTTGCGCGGCGATCTGGACACGGCCAGGGTTGCGTCGGAGACGCTGGCCGACATTGCGGCGGCCGAAGGTGCCACGTCCTACCTGCGCGGGTTGGCCGCTCATGCGGCCGGCTCGACACTGCTGGCCAAGGGTCGGCCGCGGCCGGCACTCGCCGACCTGCGGCGGGCGGCTGCGATGTGGGCACAGCTGGATGCTCCGTACGAGGCCGCCCGCACGAGGGTTCTGCTCGCCGACGCCTGCGCGGCCGTGGGCGACGCGGACGCGGCCGGAATGGAACGTGACATCGCGCGCGAGATCTTCGAGATGCTCGGCGCCGCTGCGGACCTCGGGACGCTGGCAAACGCCGACCACCCATCGACGGCGGGCCTGAGCGCCCGCGAGGTCCAGGTGCTGCGCCTGCTGGCGACCGGCGCCACCAATCGTGCGATCGCCGATCGCCTGGTGCTCAGCGAGAAGACGGTCGCCCGACACGTCAGCAACATCTTCGGCAAGCTCGGTGTGAACAACCGGGCAGCTGCAACCGCATACGCGTTCCAGCACGAACTCACCTGATCTCACGCTCGCGGCGCCCGTTACACAGTTCTACCCACCGCATCGCCACGAGTTGGTCAATTGCCCCGATGTGCCGGCCCGGCAGGGCTCCTAACGTCGGTTCCGACCAGAAACCGCGATCGGCGGAGGGCGAAGATGACCGCGTCGCACGAGCATTCGACAACCGAGCGGATCGGCATCGTGGTGGTCGGTGGCGGCGCCGCGGGCCTGATCATGGGGTACTACCTGCGGCGCGCGGGCACGCCGTTCGTGATCCTCGAGGCCGACCGACGGATCGGTGACACCTGGCGCCGGCACTGGGACTCGTTGCGGCTGTTCAGCCGACCGCGTTACGCCAGCCTGCCCGGCCTGCGGATCGGTACCCGGGGCTGTCCGACCGCCGTGGAGATGGCCGACTACCTCGAGCGCTACGCCGAACACTTCCACCTGCCGGTGCGAACCGACGCCCGGGTCACCCGGTTGACCAGTCAGGGTCACGCGTTCGTGGTGCGCACCGAGAGCAGGTCCCTTCTGGCGGACACCGTGGTGATCGCGACCGGCGAGCAGCGGCGGCCGTTCGTTCCGGATCTGGCCGACCGCCTGGGGCCACGGCTGCGACAGTTGCATTCGCTGGGCTACCGCCGGCCCGACCAGTTCGCACCGGGCGCGGTCCTGGTGGTCGGCGCGGGCAACTCCGGCACCGAGATCGCGTTGGAGTCCGCGCGGGCCGGCCACCGCACCTTGCTGGCCGGCCGGCATCCCGGTCAGGTCCCGGTGGAGATCGATTCACCCGCCGGCCGCATCGGTACCCCGGTCGTGATGTTCGTGTTCAAGCACGTGCTCACGCTGCGCACCCCGAAGGGACGGGCTCTGGCTGCCGAGGGCCTGAGCCACGGCACACCCCTGGTCCGCAACAAGATCGCGCACTTGGACGCGGCCGGGATCACTCGGATCGGCCGAATCACCGGGGTCCGGGACGGGCTGCCGGTCAGCTCGGACGGCGCCGTGCACGAGGTCGGCACCGTGGTCTGGTGCACCGGGTCACGTCCGGACTACCGGTGGCTCGACCTGCCGGTGCTGGACGCCGACGGCCGTCCACGGAACGTCCGGGGCGTGTCACCGGATGTGCCCGGCCTGTACTTCATGGGGCTGGAGTTCCAGTTCGCGCTGGCCTCGGCGACCCTGCAGGGCATGGATCGGGACGCCCGACATGTGATGCGACGGTTGCGTGCGCGACCGACCCCGGACGCGACACCGCCCTCCGCAGTGTCCGCCACGGCAGCCGGCATCACCGCACGGTGACCAGCGTCGGGTCCGAGATGTCGTACTCGGTGCCGTCCCGAGCCGCCAGCAACGCCGGCAGGACCTGCATTTTCCGGGCGTTCTCGATCGGCTCGCCCCAGATCACCTTCCGGCGGTCGATCAGGGTCAGCTCGATGTCGAACCCGGTTCGCGCCGACAGCACCGCCACCTGCGACTTGAAGTCCGGCGTGAGGGCGATGGCCACCTGCACCGCGGCACGGGTCGCGGGATCGTTCTGCCCGGGCGCGGCCAACTGGACGGTCACCAGGCCCGGCGGCGGAGAGGCCACTGTCAGGTAGGGGTCGCCGTCGGTGTCCAGCAACCACAACTGCCCGTTGGCCGACGTGACCGCGACGGGCACCCGCGGCGTGACGGTGATCGCCAGGGTGTCGGGCCACTCCCGCGCCACCACCACCTTCCCGACCTCCGGCACCTGCTCGACGGTGGACGCCACCGCGTCCAGGTCGACTCGGGCCAGCGGCGTTCCCTCGGGGACCGTCACGACTGACCGCACGTGCCCGGTGAGCGTCTCGTCCGCGCCGGTGACCGTGACCGACCTGACCGCCAACAGCGAGCTGAAGAAGACGGCGTAGACGCCGCCGGACAGCAGGGCGACGATCAAGGTCAGTGCGACGACCCACGGCCAACGCCGCCGGCGCCGCACCGGGAAGTCCTGCGGCCCGGCGACCCGGGGTGATCTGCGCACCTTCTTCCGCCCGAACCGAAGGCGGCCTCGCGGACCCTTCCCCCCGGCGACGGCGTGTGCCTGCTCGGTGTGCTGACCGGTCGCGGTGCTCATGCTCCGGTCACCCTCCCTCCATCGGCTGCCGGTCCGACTCACCCAGCAGTGCAAGCAGTTCCGGCCCGATTCCGGTGACGTCCCCGGCGCCCATGGTGATCACCACGTCGCCGGCTCGCACGGCGCGGGCGACGAAGGCCGCCGCGGACGGCCGGTCGGGGTGGTAGAGGACCGCGGTCCCGCCCGGCACCTTCGAGGCGACCAGCTCGCCGGACACCCCGAGTTGCGGGTCCTCCCGCGCGCCGTACACGTCGAGCACCACCACCAGGTCGGCAGCCGCCAGCGCGGCCCCGAACTCGGCGGCGAACATCGCCGTACGTGAGTACAGGTGCGGCTGGAACACCACCACCAGCCGGCCGCCGGCGCCCACCACACCGCGGGCGGCGGTCAGCTGGGCGGCGACCTCGGTGGGGTGGTGCGCATAGTCGTCGTAAACGGTGACGCCGGATGCCACACCCTTGAGTTCGAACCGCCGGCGCACGCCGGTGTACTCGGCCAACCCGGCGGCCAGCAGACCCGGATCGACCCCCAATTCGACGCCGGCCGCCAACGCGGCCACCGCGTTGAGCAGCATGTGGTCGCCGGGCACCGGCAGCCGCAGCGGCACCCGTGTCCCGTCGGCCAGCACGACCGCGGATCCACCGGGCGCCGCCGGGTCGAAGACCAGCCGGGCGACGGCATCCTGTGACCGTCCGTAGCGGACGAGCCTGCGCAACCGGGCCCGTTCGGCCAGCGCGGCGGCACCCGGGTCGTCGGCGCACACGACCAGGAACCCGCCGGGCTCGATGCGCTCGACGAACTGATCGAAGACCGCGGTGTACGCCTCCGGGGTGCCGTGATGGTCCAGGTGGTCCGGCTCGATGTTGGTGATCACCGCGCCATGCGGGCTGAACGAGAGGAACGAGCCGTCGGATTCGTCGGCCTCGGCGACGAACACGTCCCCGCTTCCGTGGTGCGCGCCAAGCCCGGACCCGGTGAGTTCGCCGCCGATGGCGAACGACGGGTCCAGACCGGCACGCTGCAGGGCCACCGTGAGCATCGAGGTCGTCGACGTCTTGCCGTGCGTGCCGGCCACGCACACCGCCCGGCGGCCGGCCATCAGCGCTGCCAGCGCGTCGGCCCGCCGGACCACCGGGATGCCGGCCTCCCGGGCGGCCACCACCTCAGGGTTGTCCGGCCGCACAGCGGTGGACACCACGACGGCGGTCGGGGCCACGCCCAGCAACGACAGGTTGCCCGCGGAATGCCCGGCGACGGTGCGCACGCCCCGCGCGGTCAGGCCGGCCAGCACCGCGGAGTCCCGGGCGTCGGATCCGGACACCGGCAGCCCCCGGTCGACCAGGATCCGGGCGATGCCGCTCATACCGGCCCCGCCGATGCCGACCAGATGCGCCCGCCCAAGGGAGACTCCCTGCGCGGTGACCGGAGCCTCGTTCACCGCGCGTCCCCGGCGGCCGCATCGAGCACCATTCGGGCGATCCGATCGTCCGCCCGTTGGGTGGCCAGGGTCGCCGCCGCAGCGGTCATCCGGTCCCTCGCGACACCGCCGACGGCGAGCGGCAATACCCGCTCGGCCACCGCCGTCCGGTCCAGGTCCGCGTCCTCAATAAGGATCGCCGACCCGGCCGTGACCTGCGCGGACGCGTTGAGCCGCTGCTCTCCGTTGCCGTGCGGCAGCGGCACATACACCGCGGGCAGGCCGACCGCGGCGATCTCGGCGACCGTCATCGCCCCCGACCTGGCCAGGACCAGGTCCGCTGCCGCATACGCCAGATCCATCCGGTCCAGGTAGGGCACGGTCACGTAGGCCGGACCGGGCGGCAGCTGCGGCAGCGTGACGGTGTTGCGCCTGCCGTGCGCATGCAGCACTCCGACGCCGGCGCCGACCAGATCCGCGGCAGCCTCGCCGACCGCAGTGTTGATCCGCTGGGCACCCTGCGAGCCGCCGAACACCAGCAGGGTCGGCGCATCCGGATCCAACCCGAAGAACTCGCGCGCGGTGGACCGCATCGCCCCCCGATCGAGCTCGGACAGGCTGCGCCGCACCGGGTTTCCCACGACGGTGGCGTTGCGTAGGCCGGAACCGTCGACGGCGGCGGCCACCGACACGGCCCATCGGGAACCGATCTTGTTGGCCAGCCCGGCCGTGGCATTCGCCTCGTGGATCACGACCGGGACCCGCGTGCGCGCGGCCAGGTAGGCCGGCAGCGCGACGTACCCGCCGAAACCCACCACCACGTCGACCTTGCGTTCGGCCATGACGGCGCGGGTGGCTCGCACCGCGCGGCGCATCCGGGCCGGCAGGGTCAACAGGTCCTTGGAGGGCTTGCGCGGCAGAGGCACCGCTGGAATCAGCCGCAGCTCGTACCCGCGTTCGGGTACCAGGGTCGTCTCCAACCCGCGTTCGGTGCCCAATGCGGTGATCGTCACCGACGGATCGGCGGCAATCAGGGCGTCGGCGACGGCGAGCGCGGGCTCGACGTGCCCGGCGGTCCCGCCACCGGCCAGCAGGACGCTGGTCACACTCACGGGCCGCCCCGGCGGGGCGTACGACCGCGGGCGTCGGCGGCCCGTGGCGGAGCGGCCGCACGACGCGGACTCCGGGCAGACCCCCGGGCCACCTCCTGCCGGGCCGGCCGGCCGGGCGGCGGCTTCGGCGTCCGACGGGGCGCGGCTACTCCGGTCGGAGCGGACGCGGGAGTCCGTCTCGGCGTCCGGCCGGGCCCGTCCGGACGGGCGGCGCGCCGACGACGCAAGACCCGGCGACCCTCCGGCCCGGCCGGGCGCAGGCCGAGGAACCGGGCGACCCGGCTGCCGCCGGCCGCGTTCAGGGCCAGCTCGGCCTCACGTTCGCGGCGGGCGAAGTTCGCCAGCAGGCCGAACACCACCATCGTGATCAGCAGCGAGGTACCACCGGCCGAGATCATCGGCAGCGGGATCCCGGTGACCGGCAGCAGGCCGACGACGTAGCCGATGTTGATGCACGCCTGACCGACCAACCACACGGTCGCGGCGGACGCGACGATCTTGACGAACGGGTCGGAGTTCCGCCGGGCGATCCTGAGCCCGGTGTAGGCCAGCAGAGCGAACAGCAGCACGACCAGCGCGGTGCCGACGAAGCCGAGCTCCTCGCCGATGATCGCGAAGATGAAGTCGGAGTCGGCGTTGGGCAGATAGCTCCACTTCGCCCTGGACTGACCCAGGCCCACCCCGAACCAGCCGCCGTTGCCCATCCCGTACAGGCTCTGCAGCAGCTGGTAGGAGGTGTCCGGGTGGGCCTCCGGGTTGATGAAGGACAGCAGCCGGGCCAGCCGGTAGTTGGCCGACACCGCCAGGTAGAAGATGCCGGCAAGGCCTGCCCCGGCGAGGGTGGCGAACATCCACCAGGGCGCCCCGGCGAAGAACAGCACGGCCATGAACACGATGGCCAGCGCGACGGTGGTGCCCAGGTCGGGCTGCATCATGATCAGCACGGCCATCAGGCCGAACACCGGCAGCACCGGGATGAGCAGGGCCTTGGGCGAGCCAAGGGTGGACCGGCGGGCGGACAGCACCTGCGCCATCCACAGCAGCAGGGCCAACTTGGCGATCTCGCTGGGCTGGAACTGGAAGCCGCCGATCCGGATCCAGCTGCGCGCCCCGTTGACCAGCACGCCGACGCCCGGCACCAGCACCGCGACCAGCAGGCCGAGCGAGACGATCACGGCGATCAGCGAGACCGACTTGAGCACCTTGACCGGCACGTACTGGGCGCCGAAGAAGCCGATCAGGCCGACCGCGGCGTAGGTGGCCTGGTTGATGAACACCGAGAACGACGATCCGCCGGTGCGGAAGGAGGTCACCGCCGACGAGGAGAGCACCATCAGCAGCCCGATGCCGAGCATCAGCGCGAAGATCGCCAGGATCAGGTGCAGCGACGTCATCGGCCGGTCCAGCCAGTCAACGGTGGCCCGGCGCAGCGCGGCGGCGGTGGCCCGGACCCGTCCGGACAGGTGCGCGGCACGATCGGTGGACCTGCCGGTCCGCGTCCCCGTCCCGGTCTTTGTCGATGACCTGGTCGAGGACGTCGGGCGGGTGCTCGTCGAGGAAGTCATCGATGACGCCACGATCACGCGCCTGCCGGCGGGCCGTCGGGCAGCCCGCGCGCGGCGGCCGCGAACGCCTGGCCGCGGGCCGCGTACGAGCTGAACATGTCCAGCGACGCGGCGGCCGGGGCGAGCAGCACCACGTCACCGGGTGCGGCCATCCGGGCGGCCGCGCTGACCACTGAGCGCATCACGTCATCGTCCGTCCCGGGCACCGGCAGAACCGGCACATCGGGGGCGTGTCGGGAAAGAGCGGCGTGGATCGTCGGGGCGTCGGCGCCGAGCAACACCACCCCGGCCAGCCGGTCCCGCACGGCGATCACGAGCTCGTCCACGGCCGCACCCTTGAGCTGGCCGCCGGCGATCCAGACCACCCGTTCGTAGGCCAGCAGCGAGGCCAGCGCGGCGTGCGGGTTGGTGGCCTTGGAGTCGTCGACGAACCGCACCCCGGCGCGCTCGGCCACCACCACGTTCCGATGCCCTCCAGGCTCGAACGCGTTCAGGCCGGCGGCCACCGCACCTGGCGGCACACCCACCGCGAGGGCGAGCCCGGCCGCGGCCAGTGCGTTGGTGACGTTGTGCGCACCGGCGGGGCGCACGTCCCGGACGCCCGCAAGCGGCCGGGCGGGGTCGGCGAAGGCGTGATCGATCAGGATGCCGTCCGCCACGCCCAGGCCACCGGGCGTCGGGCCGGCTGCGCTGATCGGGATCCGGCGTGCCGCGTTCGCTCGGTCCAGCAGATCGGCGGCGCCCGGGTCGTCGGTGACGGCGAGCGCGATCTCGCCGGCCAGTGCCCGCGCCTTGTCGTCGCCATACGCCTGCATCGACCCGTGCCAGTCCAGGTGGTCCTCGGCCAGGTTCAGCACCACCCCCGCGGCGGGCCGCAGGCTCGGCGCCCAGTGCAGCTGGAAACTGGACAGCTCGACGGCGATCAGCTCCTGCCGTGGCGCGTCGGCCAGCACCGCCTCCAACACCGGCCAGCCGATGTTCCCGCACGCGGTCACCTGCCGGCCGGCGGCTCGCAGGATGGCTTCGAGCATGCCGGTGGTGGTGGTCTTGCCGTTGGTGCCGGTGACCACGAGCCACTGTCGGGCAGCAGTCGGGGCGCCGGCAGGGCCGTCGTGGTCGATCCGCCAGGCCAGCTCCACCTCCCCGATCACCGGGATGCCGGCCGCTGCGGCCGCCACCAGCAGTGGGTCCGTCGGCGGGATGCCCGCGGAGGTGATCACCAGGTCGGTGCCGGCGGGTGGGTCGGACAGGTTCCCGGCGAAGGTGACGTCGCCGGGAATTGCGGCCAGCTCCGGCGGGGCAGCACGGTCCGCGGTGACCAGCACACGGCAGCCGCGGGAGGCCAGGTACCGGATCACCGGCAGCCCGGTCACCCCGGCGCCGGCCGCCAGCACCAGGTCGCCCGCCCGCGGCAGTCCCGTCATGCCGACACCCGGTCCTCTGGCGGCGGCATCGCGCCGGGACTGGTGGTGGCGCGCCGACAATTGCCGGCGCGGCCCGCCCGAACATGGCGCGTGGCGGGCAAACCCATGGACGGTTTCATCGCAGTCAGCCGCCGGTCAACGAGAGCCACTCGGCATAGAACAGGCCCAGCCCGAGCGCCGCGGACATGGCTGCGAGCAGCCAGAACCTGATCATCACCGTGGTCTCGGTCCACCCGGAAAGCTCGAAATGGTGGTGGAACGGGGCCATCTTGAACACCCGTACGTGCCGGGTCCGGAACACCGCGATCTGAATGACCACCGACAGCATCTCCACCACGAACAGGCCGGCGATCACCACGAGCAGCAGCTCGGTCTTGGTCAGGATCGACAGGCCCGCGATCAGCCCGCCGAGGGCCAGCGCGCCGGTGTCGCCCATCATGATCCGGGCCGGGTGCGCGTTCCACCACAGGAAGCCGATGCAGCCGGCGAGGGCCGCGGACGCGATGACGGCCAGCTCTAGCGGATCCCGCACGTCGTAGCAGCCTGCCCTTGCGGCCTCGGACAGGGTCATCCAGCAGGCGTTCCGGAACTGGAAGAAGCCGATCGCCACGTAGGTGCCCAGCACCATCACCGACGATCCGGCGGCCAGCCCGTCCAGCCCGTCGGTGAAGTTCACCGCGTTCGACCAGGCCGAGACCAGCAGCCAGCACAGGACGACGAAGCCGACGGCGCCGATGGAGAAGAACGCCAGGTCCCGCGTGTAGGACAGCGCGGTGGACGCCGGGGTCAGTCCGCCGACCCCGGGGAAGAACAGCGCCCCGATGCCGAAGCTGATCGCCACGAAGGTCTGGCCCAGGAATTTCATCCGCTTGTTCAGGCCGAGGTTGCGCTGCTTGCGCAGTTTGATGAAGTCGTCGAGGAAGCCGACCAGGCCCATCCCGGTGGTCAGGTAGAGAAGCAGCAGGCCGGACGCGGTGAATCCGTCGCCACCGCCGGTGACGGCGTCGACCAGCTTGGTCGCCAGGTAGCCGCACCACATGGCGATGAGGATCGCGGCGCCGCCCATGGTGGGGGTGCCCCGCTTCTTCTTGTGGTGCTGCGGGCCGTCCTCGCGGATCTCCTGGCCGAAGCCCTGCCGGGAGAACAGCCTGATCAGGTACGGGGTGAACAGGATGGAGACAGTGAGCGCGACGAGCGCGGCGACCAGGATCGACTTCACGTAGGTTCTGCCTTCACGCCGGCGTCCGGCACCACGACGGATTCGACCAGCCGGAGCGCCACCCGCTCGAGCCCCGCCGACCGGGACGCCTTGACCAGCACCACGTCACCGGGCGCGAGCTCGTCCAGGAGCGCCGCGACCGCGCCGTCGACGTCCGGCACGAGCCGGGACTCGCCACCCCACGACCCCTCCAGATGCGCACCCAGGTGCATGGCCCTGGGCGCGGTGCGACCGCCGACCGCGGTCCCGGTGGCCGCCCCAGGTCCGGCCACGACGAGCAGCCGGTCGATGCCCAGCCGGACCACCAGCCGTCCGATCTCGTCGTGCGCGGCCGTGGATTCCGGTCCGAGTTCGGCCATCTCGCCGAGCACCGCCCAGGTCCGCCGGCCCCGGCCGATGGTGGACAGCGAGTGCAGCGCGGCCTTCATCGAATGCGGGTTCGCGTTGTAGGCGTCGTTGATCAGGGTGATGCCGCCGGCCAGCTCGGTGACCTCCATCCGCCATCGCGAGGCCGGGCCGGCCGCGCAGAGTGCGGCCGCAACCTGCGCGACGGGCATGCCGGACGCGCGACCCACCGCGGCGGCGGCCAGCGCGTTGCCGACCTGATGCGCGCCTACCACCCGCAGTGCCACGGCAGCCGATCCTTCCGGGGTGACCAGGGTGAACCGGGAGCAGTCGGCGTCGTCCTGGCTCACGTCCCGCGCCCGTACGGTCGCGACCGGTGCCTGCCCGAAGAGCACCACCTCGGCCCCGGTCACCTCGGCCATGGCGGCGACCAGCGGGTCGTCGGCGTTGAGGATGGCGACCCCGCCGGCCTCCGGCCGGTCCGAGGCCGGCGGCAGCGCCCGCACCAGCTCGGACTTGGCCGCGGCGATCGCCTCGACCGACCCGAACTCCCCGATATGCGCGGATCCGACGTTGAGCACGGCGCCGATCCGCGGCGGGGCGACCCTGGCCAGCGCGGCGATGTGGCCGGCGCCGCGGGCCGACAGCTCCAGCACCAGATACCTGGTGGACTCGTCGGCGCGCAGGGCGGTGTACGGATGACCCAGTTCGTTGTTGAACGACTCCGGCGGCGCGATCACCTGCGCCGAGTCGGGCACCGAGGCCCGCAGGACGGCCGCGATCAGATCCTTGGTGGATGTCTTGCCCGACGACCCGGTGACCCCGACCACCTGCAGGGCGTGGTCACGGACCAGCGCGGCGACCGACGCAGCGGCGAGCCGTGCCAGGGCGTCGAGCACGCCCGCGTTGTCGGGTCGGTCGTCGACCCGCAGCAGGGGCAGGCCGGCGGTGATCGGGGCGGAGCCGAGCACCGCGACCGCACCGGCCCGGGCCGCAGCCGCGGCGAAGTCGTGCCCGTCCACCCGCTCGCCGCGCAGCGCCACGAACAGCGCTCCGGGTTGCAGGCGACGGGAGTCGAACTCGACCGACCGCACCAGCACCCGGTCGGCGCCGTCCGGGACGGGGACGCCGATCACGTCGGCTACCTGCGCCAGGCTCATCTCGATCATGGGCGGGTCCCGTCGTCCGCCGGTGTGGGGTCAGGGGGCGCATCGGTCACGCGGAGCAGGCTAGTCGGCCCGTCGGGCATCGGTTGATCGGAACGGGTCGGCGCGACCAGGTCGCGCAGGGCCGCGCGCAGCTCTTCCCGATCGGAGAAGGGCTGGACCACGCCGGCGATCTCCTGACCCTCCTCGTGCCCCTTGCCGGCGATCAGCACGGCGTCACCGGTACCTGCCGAGCGGACGGCCTCGCGGATCGCGGCCCGCCGGTCACCGATCTCCCGGACCTGCACCCGCCGTTGGACGGCCACCGGGCGCGCCCCGGCCAGCACCTGAGCACGAATGTCCGCCGGCACCTCGGTGCGGGGATTGTCGTCGGTGACGATCAGCAGGTCGGCCCGCGCGGCGGCCTCGGCGCCCATCAGCGGTCGCTTACCCGTGTCCCGGTCGCCGCCGGCGCCGAGCACCACGATCAGCCGCCCGGTCAGGCCGTCGGCGACCGCCTGGAGCACGGCGGCCAGAGCGCCGGGCTTGTGCGCGTAGTCGACCACGGCCAGGAAGTCCTGGCCGGCGTCAACCCGTTCCATCCGACCGGGCACGACCACGGCGGCGAGCGCGTCGGCAGCCTGCTGCACGTTCCGACCGAGCGCGTCGACGCAGGCGATCGCCACCGCCGCATTGCCGACGTTGAATGCACCCGGGATGGCCAGTTCGAGGCGCACCGTCCGATCGTCCGGCCCGTGCAGCACCACATGCTGCACACCATTGGCGGCGACGTCCACCGAGGCGACCGACCAGTCCGCGGCACCGGCCCGCTCGCTGACGATCAGCGCCTCCGGGTGCATCGCGGCGAGCCGGACGCCGTACGCCGTGTCGATGTCGATCACATGCCGGTGGGCGCGACCGTCGAAGAGCATGCACTTGGCCGCGAAGTACTGCTCCATGTCGTGATGGAAGTCGAGGTGATCCTGGGACAGGTTGGTGAACGCGCCGACGGCGAACCCGGTCCCGCCGACGCGACCCATGGCCAGCGCGTGCGAGGAGACCTCCATCGCCACCGCACTCACCCCGCGCTCGACCATCACGGCCAGCAACGCCTGTAGGTCCGGTGCCTCCGGTGTGGTCAGCGCGCTGGGCGTGACAACACCGTCGATCCGGGTCTGCACGGTGCCGATCACGCCGCTGCGCGAACCATCGGCGGCCAACGCGGCCTCCAGCAGGTAACACGTGGTCGTCTTGCCCGAGGTCCCGGTCACCCCGACGACGGCCAGCCGGCTGCTCGGGTCGCCGTAGATCAGCCGGGCCACCGCGCCCAGGTGCTCCCGCGGCCGGTCCACGACCAGAACCGGGGATCCGACGTCCGGCAGCATCCGCGCGCCCGTCGCGTCGGTCAACACGGCGACGGCGCCGGCGAGCAGCGCGCCATCCGCGAACTGCGCGCCGTGCGCCCGACTTCCCGGCAACGCCGCGAACAGGTCGCCCGGGTGGGCGTCCTGGGCGCGCAGCGTGACGCCGGTGATCCGGTCCGACAGCCGGTCGGCGGCGGTGGCTGTTGCGGCACCGGTGAGGGCGACGATCTCCAGGACAGTGGCACCGGCCGGGTTCCTGGGACGGGGTGCAGACGGCACGGCGGACGGACCCACGGGCGGCAAGACTACCGCCAGCGCCCGGCCCGGCCGGGGTGCCCACCGGCCGGGCGGGGCTCTGTCGGGCGCGATTCAGGACACATACAGGTCGTAGATCGGCGCCTCCTCGGCGGATGGCGGCACGTCGGCGGCGCGCATCGCGTAGGCGGCGACGTCGTGGAACAGCGGCGCGCAGCTCGTGGTGCCCGCCGGTGAGTCGCCACGCGGGTTGTCCAGCATGATCGCGATCACGTACTTGGGGTTGTCCGCCGGCACGATCCCGGCGAACGTCGAGGTGATCAGCGTCTTGGAGTACTCGCCGGTGTCCTCGTTCACCTGCTGCGCGGTGCCGGTCTTTCCGGCCACCTGATACCCGGTGATCGCCGCCTGCGGGGCCGTTCCGCGGTGGTTGTTGTCACCGCCCTGGATGGTGCCGCGAAGCATGTCCAGCAGGGTGCGGGCGGTGGTCGGACTCATCGCCGTGGTCTGTGTGCCCAACGGAGTCGGGGTGGTCACCCCGTCGACTGTGGTCGAGGCGATCAACGTCGGCTGTACACGCACCCCGCCGTTGGCGATGGCCTGGTACATGCCGGCCAGCTGCACGAGCGACATGCTCACACCCTGACCGATCGGAAGGTTGCCGAACGTGCTGGACGACCACGACGACAACGGCGGGAACCGGCCGGAGGTCTCGGCCGGTTCCTGCACACCGGTCTTGACACCCTGGCCCAGCTTGCGGGACATGTCGATGAATGCGTCCTGGCCGACCTGCTGGGCGATCATCAGGGTGCCCACGTTGGACGACTTGCCCAGGATGCCGGTCGCGGTCATGTCGGTCGGGCCGTGCGCCCAGGCATCGTGGATGGTCGCGTTGCCGACGTCGATCGATCCCGGCACGTCGAAGACGGTGGTCGGGGTGATGAGGCCCTTCTCCAGCGCGGCGGCCATGGTGACCACCTTGTTCACCGACCCCGGCTCCATCGCGTCGGTGACCGCCTTGTTGCCGGTCTCCCGCGGCGTCTCGCCCGGCTGGTAGCAGGCCATCGCCGGAATCTGCGCCGTGGCCACATCCATGACCACCACGCAGCCGTGCTTGGCCATGGACTTGTCGACCCACCCGGACAGCATCTGCATGACGGTGTACTGCAGGTCCGAATCGATGGTCAGGGCGACGTCCATGCCGTCGAGGGCAGGGGTTTCGTCTCGGGTGCTGCCGGGGATGATGATGTGCCGGGCGTCCACGTCGACCACCCGTTCGCCGTCCTTGCCGGCAAGCTTCGTGTCGTACTTCGCCTCGAATCCGGACAGTCCGTTCCCGTCGTAGTCGGTGCTGCCGACCACCGCGGAGGAGGCTGCGTTGTCCGGGTACTCGCGAACGTCCTGCCGTTCGGTGACGACGGCGTCCCGATGGTCGACGTCGAACAGCGGAGTGATCTTCTCCATGATCGCGTCCGCCTGCGCGGGCATGAGGTTGCGCGCGAGGTAGACGTACGACTTGCCGGAGGTCAGCTTGGTCATGATTTCGTCGGCGGTCAGCCCGTTGCCGACGTCGGCGACGAGGATTTGCGCGACGGCGCGCCGCTGGGCATCGTCGGAGAACAGGGCCGGCCGCGCGGCGACCGCCCGGCCCTCGACGGTCAACGCGAGTTGGACGCCGTTGCGATCGGTGATCGTGCCGCGCTGGGCGAGCAGGCTGATCGTCCGGGTCCGCTGCTCCTCGCTCTTGGCGGCGTACCCGGACAGGTCAACCACCTGAATGGTGACGAGCTTGAGCGTGGCCAGGGCGAGCATGCCCAGGAGCGCGACGAGCGCGATCCGGCTTCGCTGACGCGGGTTGCCGACCGTGGCACGCCCGCGGCGGGTCCGCCGGCCCCGGACGGACCTCGGCCTGCGCGGTGGTTGCGGGCGCGGTGCACCCGCATGCGGGTCCCGGCGCCCGTCGCCCGGCGCTGACGGCCTGGCTCCTCTTGGTGGGCGGGGCGTGCGCCGGGCGGCCGATGCGGACGCCGGGCGGGAACCGGGCGCGGCGGCATCGGCCCGGTTCGTCCTCGCCGCCGACCGGCGGCGATCGCCGCCGGTCGATCGGCCACCCCGTTGGTGCTGCTGATCGGTCACCGGGCCACACCGTTCCCGGGTGTGAGGAGGGCGTGCACGGGGGGCGGGACCGGGCACCGATGGTTCATGGGCGAAGGCTGTCGCATGATCGGCCGTCGCCGGTCCCCGACACGCCGGTCCGGTTCAGATGTTCGGTCGGCGGCGTCACTGTCCCGCGCCCTGGGGCTCCGCCACCGGTGCAGGTGCCGGTGCACCGGCCGGGTCGGCAGCTGGGGCCGGGTCGGCAGCGGGTGGAGCGGCCGGGTCGGCGGCGGCAGCCGGATCGGCGTTCGCGGCATCGGCAGCGGCCGCGTCGGGAGCAGCGGGTGCGGCAGCGGCCGGATCGGGAGCAGCGGGTGCGGCAGCGGCCGGATCGGGGGTTGCGGCCGGGCTGGGGGGCGGAGCGGGTGCCTGCACGTAGGACGGCTCGCCGACGACGGTGCCGGCGCCGGATCCGTCGATCACCAGCAGGGCCGAGTCGCCCGCCTGCACCATGCCCAACGCCTTGGCCTGGTCGGCGATCCGCGGCGTCGCGTCCAGCATGGCGACGTCGCGTCGCAGCGCCTCGATGGTCAGCCGCAGGTCGGTGGTCTTGCTCTTGGCGGACGACGTGCGCATGCCCGCCTCGTCGGTGAGCGTGTTCAGCCACAGCACACCGACCACGCCGACCGCGAGGAGCGCGATCAGCGCGGCGACGAACGGGGCCCGGTTCAGCGCCGCCGACGGGACAGGCCGTACCGGTCGGAGAAGCCGGTCCGGCGACATCTTCTGGCGGCGCCGGATCCGCCGCTCGTATGCGCGACGGGAGGACGCGGTGGTGGCCGACGACCAGCGCCGCGTCTCGGATCCGAGCGCCGGGTCGGCCGCGGTGCGGTCCTTCGTGCCGGTGCCGGCCCGACTCGAGGTTCGCTCGGCTGACCTCGTCCTCACTGTGCCGCCTCCCTGATGCGTTCGGCCGCCCGCAGTCGCGCGGACGCGGCCCGGGGATTCGCCTGGATCTCTTCGTCGGTCGGAGTCAGCGCGCCCCTGATCAGCCACCGGAACTCGGGTTCGTGGCCGGGCAGTTCGGTGGGCAGGTCCACCGGCGTCCTGGACACGGTCAGCGGCGCGATGGCGCGCTTGGTGATCCGGTCCTCCAGCGACTGGTATGACATCACCACGATCCGGCCGGCGACCGAAAGATGCGCCAGCGCCGCGGGAATCGCCCGGCGCAGGGCACCGAGCTCGTCGTTGACCTCGATCCGCAGGGCCTGGAAGGTGCGCTTGGCGGGGTTGCCCCCGGTGCGCCGGGCCGCCGCCGGGATGCTCGCCCTGACCAGCTCGACCAACCGGGCACTGGTGGTGAACGGGCGCCGGGCCCGTTCGGCGACGACCGCCCTGGCGATCCGGTCGGCGAACCGCTCCTCGCCGTACTCGCGCAGGATCCGGGTGATCTCCGCCCCCGGGTACGTATTGACCACCTCGGCGGCGGTGATCCCGGTCGTCGGGTCCATCCGCATGTCCAGGGGCACGTCGTGCGCGTAGGAGAAGCCGCGGACGGCCTCGTCCAGCTGCACCGAGGAGACCCCGAGGTCGAACAGCACGGCCTGGACCCGCCCTGACCGCACCGTCTCGGCGATGACCTCGCCGATCCTGTCGTAGATCTCGTGCACGAACTCGACCCGGTCGGACAGCCCGGCCGCCTGGATACGCCGGCGGGCGATGGCCAGTGCCTGGGGGTCGCGGTCGATGCCGATGACACGCAGCCGGGGGTGGGCGGTCAGCAGGGCCAGTGTGTGCCCGGCCATGCCCATGGTTGCGTCGACCAGCACGACGTCGGTGGCACCGTCGGCGGTGGCCGCCTCGATGGCGGGGGCCAGCAGCTCGTCGACCCGGTTGACCAGAACCGGGATGTGGCCGGGGGCCTCGTCGCGGGACGTGTCCCCAGCGGACTCGGCCGGGCCGCCCATCGGCGCCTTCCCTTCTTGGCCTGGCGCCGGGTGGGTTCCGGTGCGGACGATGTCGATCTGTCTGGCGTGCGGTGATGGGGTCGGTCCGGCTATCGACCGTGTCCTGATTCCTGGTCCCCATCCGCTTCGGTCCTGGCACGGGGGAAGTCGTGTCAGGGCCCTTGGTCCTGGCACGGGGGAAGTCGTGTCAGGGCCGGAGCGGATGCGGGCCGGGCGTCAGGATCCGGCAATCGGGCCGGTTGGTCAGCTGGTGAGCAACCCCCGTTCCGGCGCCGCGTATGCGGCCTCCTGCTGTGCCTCGTAGTCGGCCCACTGGCCCGCGTCCCACAGCTCCATCCGCAGGCCGATGCCGGTGATCACCAGGTCCTTGGTCAGCTGCGCGTACTCGCGCATCCGTGGGGTGACGGTGATCCGGCCCTGCGCATCCGGCCGTTGCTCGTCGGTGTTGGCCAGCATGTATCGCTGGTAGCCGCGGGCTCGCTCGTCGGTGATCGGGGCGTTGATCGCCGCCTCGGCGAATTCCTCGAACCCCTCCGGAGTGAACAGGTAGATGCAGTGGTCCTGGCCCCGCACCAGCATCACTCCGTTCGCGAACGACTCCCGATACTTCGCCGGCAAGGTGACCCGCCCCTTGTCGTCCATCCGTGGCGTGTAGGTGCCGTAGAAGCCCCTCGGCATCTGCCAGCACCTCCTCGCCACGGCGGACCGACGGGTCTCGTGCCGTCGCCCGGGGCCCGTTCTGCTGCTGTTTCAGGCTCGGTCCCCCAGGCTCCTCCACTCTAACCCACTTCCTGCCACCCATGGCCTCAAAGTCGCCCATCCGAGGCGGGTGTCGTGCAAAAGCAGCACGTCATCGCGGTGGGTGACGGTGGGGCGGCGCGGCTGGCCGAGACCCTCGGCTCGTCGCCGTCGGGCATGCCCGGGCGGCCCCCCGGGGGGTCGTGCCGCCGAGTCGATCGGGGGATCGTGCCGCTGCTCGGATGAACCCGCAGGTCACGGCGTCATACCCGGTCCGACGGACGGAGCGGGGAAACGCAGGGTGGGGCGATGTGGGGAGTTCGCGGCGATAGCCGGCTCAGGCGGTGCGGTGCTCGACCTGGTGGGTGAAGACGAACCGCTTGTATGCCCAGAACCGGAATGTGGTGCCCGCGGCCAGGCCGATGACGTTCGCCGAGATGTTGTCGGCCAGCGGCGAGGTGAAGCCGAGCACGTAGTGCGAGACCCACAGGCAGGTCAACGCGATCAACAGCCCGATCGTGCACATCGTCAGGTAGAGCACGAACTCGCGCGCCCGGTCCGGGCGCCGGTGATGGCGGAAGGTCCAGTACCGGTTGCCCAGCCACGCGACCACCGTCGCGACACCGGTGCTGACGACCTTGGCCAGCAGCGGCTGCCCAGCCAACAACGGAGCCGATCCGACATAGCTGAGCAGGTTGAAGAGTCCGACATCGACCAGGTAGGCGACGCCGCCGACCACACCGAACTTGGCCAGTTGGGCGATCAGTGCCGCGGCAGCCGCGCGGAGCCGGCCGGGGGCACGGACCCGTGGAGCACTGGTCGTTGACATCGAGTCGAATGCTACCCAGTGGCACGTGACGCGCCCGTCAACACACCCGCGCCGGATGCCCATCCGCTTCACCCGGGTCCGCCGGATCGCCCGACACGGTGCTAGCGGCTGGCAGACTGTCCAGGAGGGCCCGCCCGGACCCGGTCACCGTTCCGGGCGCCCGTCAGGAGGAATCACCGTGTCACAGCGCGTCGACCTGGAGACGATGCCGGGTTCGGGCGCGAGCGGGGCCGTTGCGCCGGCCGGGACCGTCGATTTGAACGCGGTGCGCCGCATCGGCGGCCAGATCGCCGCCTCGATCGGCCAGGTCGTGCTCGGCAAGCCGGAGGTGATCCGTCTTGCCATCGTCGCGATGCTGTCCGAGGGACACCTGCTGATCGAGGACGTCCCCGGGACCGGCAAGACGGTGCTCGCCAAAGCGCTGGCCCGCAGCGTGGACGCGACCGTCAGCCGCGTGCAGTTCACGCCGGACCTGATGCCGAGCGACGTCACCGGGGTGAGCGTGTACGACCGGCAGACGTCGCGGTTCGACTTCCGCCCCGGCCCGGTGTTCGCGAACATCGTGGTCGCCGACGAGATCAACCGGGCATCCCCGAAGACGCAGTCCGCACTGCTGGAGTGCATGGAGGAGCGGCAGGTCACCGTCGACGGCACCAGCTACCGGCTGGCCCGCCCGTTCCTGGTGCTGGCCACCCAGAATCCGGTGGAGATGGAGGGGACCTACCCACTCCCCGAGGCTCAGCGGGACCGGTTCCTGGCCCGCCTGTCGATCGGCTATCCGGACCGGGCCGCCGAGGTCGGGATGCTGGCCGACCGGGACCGGGTGGATCCGCTGGACGCGCTACGCCCGGTGGCCGACGCGGCCACCGTCTCCGCGCTGGTGGACACCGCCGCCACCGTGCATCTGGCGCCTCCGTTGCGGCAGTACCTGGTGGAACTCGTCGCGGCCACCCGCGCGGTCCCGGAGGTGCGTCTGGGTGCCTCGCCCCGCGCCGTGCTGCACCTGGCCCGGGCCGCCAAGGTCGCCGCCGCGCTGGACGGCCGGCCGTTCGTGGTGCCCGACGACATCCAACGCCTGGCCATCCCGGTGCTGGCCCACCGGCTGCTGCTCACCGTGGAGGCGCACGCCGCCCGCCGTTCGGCCGAGGAGGTCGTCCGGGTGCTGCTGTCCCGCCTGCGGGTGCCCCGCGGTGGCTGACCGTGCGGCGCCGGGCGCCGACGTCGGGCCTGCGGTCCCGCATCGCCGGCGGGCCGGTCTGCGCGGGCTGACCACACGGGGGCGTTGCCTGCTCGCCGGCGGTGTCGCAGCGGCCGCCTGTGCGCTGCTGCTGGACGAGCGCGACCTGCTGCGGGTCGGCATCTTCGCGGCGATCCTGCCGATCCTGTCGGTGCTGGCCGGATCGGTCCGCAGCGTCCGGCTCGTCGCCGACCACATGGTCGCTCCCGCCCGGCTGTCCCCCGGCGCCCAGGGCCAGGTACAGCTGACCGTGACCAACGCTGGATCCACCCGCACCGGTTCGATGGAGATCGTGGAACCGCCGACCGCGGATCTGTCCTCCGGTCTGCGCTGCCGGATGCCGCCGCTGCGGGCCGCCCACCGCGCGCAGACCGAGTACCCGCTTCGCCCGGTCCGCCGGGGCCGGTTCGTGCTCGGTCCGCCGACCGTGCGGGTCACCGACCCCTTCGGCCTGTGGGAGGACACCCGCACCCTGGAGGTGCGCACCACGGTGCTGGTGGTGCCGGCGCTGATGGCGCTGGCGGGCATGCCGCAGAGCACCGGCAGCCGGTCGGCCGCGTCGGATCGCGCACAGTCCGGCTCGTCAGGCGGCGACCCCGACGTCGGTGTCCGGCCGTACCACAGCGGGGACGATATCCGCACCATCCATTGGCGTGCGTCGGCGCGCCACGACGAGCTGATGGTGCGGTTGGACGAGCCCGTCTCGCACGGCGGCGCCGTAGTGATGCTGGATCATCGGGGCACCGCACACGCCGGGGCGGGCGCCGATTCCAGCCTGGAGACCGCGGTGAGCCTTGCCGCGTCGATCAGCGTCCACCTGCTCGCCGCCGACCATCAGATTCGGTTGACCACGCACACCGGTGCCGTGCTGGCCAGCGGCCGGGACATCGAGGACGACGTGCTCGCCGCGCTGGCGCTGGTCGAGTCCGATCGGCGGCCGATCAACCCGAGCTCGATCGCCGGGTCCGGTCTGATCGTGGCCGTGCTCGGCGCCCTGGACACCGGTTCGGCCGGGCTGCTGGTGGCCGCCCGCCGCCGGGGCACCACCGGGATCGCTTTCGCGCTCGATCCGACGAGCTGGGCGGGCGTACCCGGCCCGGGCGGACGAAGCCACGACCGTCACGGTCCGGTCGGCGACCCGGCCGCGGTGCGGATGCTCCAGGCGGCCGGTTGGCGGGTCGTGCCGATCCGTCGCGGCGACCACCTGGCCGACTCCTGGCGACGCGCCTGCACGGGCGGGTCGACGTTCCAGGCCGGACCGCGACGCCCGATGCCGATCCCGGTAACCGGGTGAGGAGTAGGTCATGACGACCGTGTCGCCCCCGGTGGACCCGCCCCCGCCCGTGCGTCCCCCCGACCCCCGCTCCTGGTCGACGCCACCGCCCCCCGCGCCGTCGGGATCGACGCGGATCCCGGCCGGAACCAGCGGCCCGGTCACCCCCACCCATGCGGGACCCGCGCTGATCGGCGCGCTGGCCGTGCTCGCCGGGATGCTGGCGATTCCACCGATGATCAGCGGCAGCGGCTGGTTCTGGCCGACCGCCGAGGTCGTCCTGGTCATCTGGCTGGTCGGGGTTGGGGCCAGGCTGGCCCGGGTTCCGGCGGCCGGGGTCGTCGCCCTGCAACTGGCGGCCGCGTTGATCGCGCTGACCGCGTTGTTCACGGTGGGCGGCTATGCCGGCGTGATCCCGAACACGGCCGTGCTGGACGAGGCCGGCGAACTGCTGACCGGCGCCTGGACACAGATCCGCACGACCGTGTCCCCCGCCCCCTCCTCCACCGAACTGGCCTTCCTGATCTGCGTCACGGTGTCGACGACGGCATTGATCGTCGACATGCTCATCACCCTGTGCCGCGCGCCGGCGCTCGTGGCGCTGCCGCTGCTGTGCGTCTATGCGGTACCTGCGTCGATCAACGTGGATACGTTGCCCGTGGAGGCCTTCGCCGCACCCGCCGTGCTCTACGCGATGCTGCTGGTCGCCGACCGCCTGTCCGGACGCCGGACCGGATCGGACGCCGGTGCGGCCGAAATCGCCACCGGCCTGTTGCTCGCCTGCGTGGCGACGGTCGTTGCCCTGCTGGTCGCGGACAACGTCACCGGCGTCGGCACAGCCGGGCGGTTGCCGCGCACTGACTCCGCGTCGAGCGCCGGCGTCGGTCTGTCCCCCTTCACCTCGCTCGCCGGAAGCCTGCAGCAGAGCACTCCGGTCGATCTGTTCCGGGTCAGCGGCCTACCCGAACCGGGCTACCTGCGCACGGTCGGGCTGCAGCGTTGGACTCCCAACGAGGGCTTCTCGATCGATCAGCTGGACGACGGCGCCCTGCCCGACCAGCCGACCGGCCTGGGCCACACCCCGGTGACGGTGATCCCGCTGAATTACCGCGACCAGTACCTGCCGATCTACAACGGCGTCGAGACGATCGGCGAGCTCGACCCGGGATGGTCGTTCGACTCCGCCCTCGAGTCGGTACACCGCCCGGACCCGATCGCCCCGAGTCCGTACCTGGTGACCGCGACGTTCGCCCGGCCGTCCGCCGACGAATTGCGCGCGGACACGGCCACCGCCGGCGGTGAGCTGATCGACACCGGCGACCTGAGTCCGGAGGTGATCGCCAGGGCCGTCGAGGTGACCGCAGGCGCCACCACCACATTCGACAAGGTCGACCGGCTGCTCGAGTACTTCACCACACCGGCCAACGGCTTCACCTATTCGCTCGACGTGCCCGTTGGCAACAGCGGGGACCGGCTGGTGGACTTCCTGGATGCCAAGCAGGGCTACTGCGAGCAGTACGCCTCCGCGATGGCGGTGATGCTGCGCAGCATCGGAGTGCCCGCCCGGGTGGCCGTCGGCTTCACCCAGGGCGTCCGCAACGCCGACGGCGACTACGTGATCACCAGCCACGATGCGCACGCCTGGGTGGAGGTCCCGTTCGACCGGGCGGGCTGGGTGCAGTTCGACCCGACCCCGCTCGGCGGCGGTCAGGGCGGCGAACAGGGATTCGTCGAGTCGACCGCCCAGAGCACGGCCACGGACGCGACGGCGGCCACGCCCACCCCCACCCTGGCCGGCGAGGATCCGGGAGCGAATGAGATTCCGACCGCCGTCGCCACATCGACCTCCGCATCGGGGTCGGCGGCGGCTGCCGACGGTGGGCCCCGCATGCCCCCTGCGGTTTGGTGGGTGCTTGCAGCGCTGGCCCTGCTGGCCGGTCTGGTCGCCGGACCGAGCGTCGTCCGCCGACGGCGCCGGACACGCCGGCTGGCGATCGCGGACGCCGGTGGGCCCGACGCCGCTGCGGCGGCCTGGCGGGAGATCGAGGATCTCGCGATCGACCATTCGGTCACCCTCGACCCGTCCCAGTCGGCCCGCGCCTGCGCCAACCGGCTGGCCAAGGCTGCGCACCTGTCGCCGGACGGTCGCGGGCAACTGCGGGTGCTGGTGTCCGCGGCCGAACACGGCTGGTACGCGGGCGGATCCGACGCCGGCACCGGTGATGCTGCGGACATCCGGCTGGGCGACGCGCCACGAACGATGGCCGTCGAGCTCGCGCACAGCGCCCCGCTCGGCCTGATCGAGCGGCTGCTCCCCCGGTCGGTCCGGCCCCGGTGGTGGCGGGACTGAACCCGTTGGCCGACCTGTGCGGCGGGCCGTTCATCGTCGCCCGCCGTGGCCGGAAGCCGGTCGAGGAACCGCGATGTGGCGCACGAAGAACGCCGCGACCGTTCGGTCGCGGCGTTGTGGGTCCCGGGTGGGAACGGGCTACTGGTTCGGCTCGTCGAACCGGCGGCGGAACCGCTCCTCCATTCGATTGCCCAGTGACGGGTTCGGCTTGTTGTTCGCCGCTCCCTTGTCCATCCCCTTGGCCGCCCGGGCACCCGGCTGGCCGAAGACGAACAGGCCGACGGCGGCCACCATGGTCAGGAATCCGATGACGCTGACAACGACACCGACGGCAAGGAAGCTCTGTGTTGCGATCACGCCGACGACCAATGCGACGAGACCGGCAACGAACAGGCACCCCGCGACGATGGGGCGGCGACGGCGGATCCGACTCACATTGACGCTAGTTGCGAACTTGGGGTCGTCCTCGTAAAGCGCGCGCTCGATCTCGTCCAGCATCCGCTGTTCGTGCTCGGAGAGCGGCATAGATCCCTCCTCCGGCACCTGTCCACACGAACGTGTGGTCACATCCTACGGCCGCCAACCGGCGACCTGACACCAGGATACGAGCACTGCGGGCAGACCACTAGCGGGCTGCGCAATCTCCCACGCCAATCACCCTGTTGTGATGAGAGTCACACTGTTAAGGTTCTTGGCCGCCCGACGGCTCGTCGGGTCAGGCTGGTCTGACGGCGACTACATGCAGGTCGACGGCCATCTTGTGTAGATCGGGATGGACCGCCGCAACCGCCTCCAGCGCCGCCAACTCGGCCTCGCCGGACGGAACCGTGGGACGGGCGGCACCGGAGACCAGCCCGGCGAGCACCCCCACTCCGCTGACCGATTCGACGGACATCCCCACACCACCCACCAGATCGCGCACCTGCTGCACGTCGAGTCGGCGACGGAGCGGGTCGCCGGGCCCGAACCTGCCGTCCGGCCCGGTCAGCATTGCGCGGGCCTGCTCGAAGCGGCCGACCAGCGCCTGCCCCACCGCAGCACCGACCCGCCCCACCACCACGACCGACACATACCCGCCCGGTCGCACGGCTGCGGCGAGTCCGCGCAGTACGGCGGCGGGGTCGTCGACCTCCTCGAGCAGGTGGTGGCACAACGCCAGATCCACCGATCCGGTGCCGACGACCATCTCCAGCCGATCGGCGTCCGCCTGGATCCCGGTCACCCGATCGGCGACACCCGCATCCGCGGCGCGACGGTGCAGGATCGCCAGGGCATTCGCCGAGGAGTCGACGACCGTGACCGCGCAGCCCCGTAGCGCGAGCGGTACCGCCCTGGTACCGCTGCCGCCCCCGACGTCGAGCACTCGAACGGGCTCGGCCACCCTCGTGGTCCGGTTGCGCATGACGGAATCGGCGAGGCGTGCCAGGGCCTCGTCGATCGCGTCACCGGCGGTCGCGCGACGCTGCTGCACCATCGATCCCTCCAGTGGCGGCCCGGCTCCGACTCGCAGCGTATCGGCGCGCGCCCGGGCTCCCCGGGATGGGCGCCCTCGGCCGGTACGGTTGGCCGGTGCTGGTTGCCAGTGTGCTGAGCCTCAAAGGCGGAGTCGGTAAGACCACGGTCACTCTGGGCCTGGCCTCGGCGGCCGCGCACCGCGGCATTGACACCCTGCTGGTCGACCTGGATCCACAGATCAACGCAACCTGCACGGTGGCCCCGGAGATCGCCGGCGCCGACGATGGATCCGGTCGCCCGCGCTGGTCGGTCGCCGAGGTGCTCGACGAACCGACCGGAAAGGTGGTCGGCAAGTCGGTTCGGCCCTCCGCCTGGGGCGAGCACCTGCGACTGATGCCGGGCAGCGAGCGCACCGAGGCACACAACCATCCGGATCCGGGATCCAAGCGCCTGTACCGGTTGTCGACCGCGCTTGGCAAGGTCGGGCCGGCACCCGAGCTGGTGTTGATCGACTGCCCTCCCTCGCTTGGCCAGCTCACCCGCAGCGCGCTCATCGCGGCCGACCGTGCGGTGCTGGTCACCGAGCCCTCGCTGTTCGCGGTGACCGGCGTCCAGCGGGCACTGGAGGCCGTGCAGACCGAGCGGACGATGCACCGCCCCGCACTTCAGCCGCTGGGCGTGGTGATCAACCGGTTCCGCCCACGGGTGACGGAGCAGGAGTACCGGCTCGCCGAGCTCCGGGAGCTGTTCGGACCACTCGTGCTGAGCCCGGTGCTGCCCGACCGGTCAGCCGTCCAGCAGGCGCAGGGCGCGGCGGTGCCTATCCACCAGTGGCCGACCGCCGGTGCGAGGGAGATCGCCCAGAGCTTCGACAGGCTGCTCGACCGGCTCCTGCGCGCGGGCCGGCCACGGCCGCGCAAGTAGCGAGCGATCCGGCGCCTGGTCAGCTACCCCGGCCGGCGCCGATTCCGTCGCCGACGATGGCCAGGAACACCGCGACCTGCCGAGCCAGGTCGTCGGCCTCCCGTCCGGTCACCCGCGCGGGCAGACCCGCCTGAACCGCCTGCCGCTTGGCCGACCCGGCGGCGAAGAAGGCCGCCCACTCTTCGTACTCGGGCGCGACCCTACTCATCAGGGTCCAGACGCTGCCCCGCCGGCCTCGCGACGGTCGCGCCCGGGCGGCCAGCAACGCTGCGGCACCACGGAGAGCGGCGAGGTGGGACAGCGCGTAGCGGTCCGCCGGCTCGACGGCGGCACATGCCCGGCCCAGGCCGAGCGACGCCTCCGCCAGCAGGTCGTAGGCGGCCTGCGGTACCGGAGGCGGCGGTGGCGCGGCAGCCGGCGTCTGTCGGATCGGCGTGCGGGGTGAGGTCGCTGTCGGCATCCGCGGTCTCCTCTTATTCGAACTTACGTTCTATAGTACGCGCGTTCGTTTGGCCGGTCCAGACCTCATCGGTCGACCATCTCGGTTCCCATCCATGGACCGGCCCACCGACCCGCCCGCCCGCCCCCGGTCGGCGGGCGTGGTGTGTGATGAGCCCATGTCGATTCACCGCGCGCAGGCCGCTCCGCCGGACCGGATCGATATCCGCCGCCTGGACGCGGCCGCGTTCCGGTCGCGGCTGCCGGAATTGATCGACATCTACCTGACCGCGATGGGCTACCCGCGCGAGTTGGGGCCGGCCCGGTCCGTGCTGTGGGAGGAGCACAGCCGCCGCGCCGGATTCGACTGCGTGATCGCGGTCGGTGGGCACGAGCACGTCTGCGGGCTGGCCTACGGCTACCGCGGCGCTCCCGGTCAATGGTGGTATTCGGAGGTGCGCCGGGGGGTCCGGCCGCCCGTACTTCCCCAGTTGTCGGACTTCTTCGAGCTGACCGAACTGCACGTGCATCCGGCGTGGCAGGGCCGCGGCACGGGCGAGACGCTGCTGCGCGCGCTGGCCCTGCACCGGCCCGAGCGCCGCATCCTGCTGTCCACTCCCGAGGGTGACAACCGGGCGTGGCGGCTGTACCGGCGGTTGGGGTTCGGGGACGTGTTGCGCGACTACCGGTTCACCGGAGACCCGCGACCGTTCGGGGTGCTCAGCCGCGAGTTGCCGCTGCCGCCGCCCGTCGGGTGAGCGTTCGTCTCCGATGTGCCGGGTGCGCCGGAGGCTACCCCGATGAGCCCTGCCGGCCCGGTCCGTCCGGTTCCGGCACCGGCCCGTCCGTCTTGTCGTCGACCCGGCGGCGGTAGGCGGCGCGGACCGTCAGGTGCGCCGAAACCGGCGCCGTCACGAACTGCAGCACCACGATCAGCACGAGCACCCCGATCACCCCGGGCGACTGCAACCGCAGGCCCACCCCGACCATGAGCAACATGATGCCGAGCACCTGAGGCTTCGTCGCCGCGTGGATCCGGCTCATCGTGTCCGGGAAGCGAAGCACCGCGATACCGGCGAGCAGTGACATCAGCGCGCCCACCACGATCGCGACCGAGGCGACCCAATCGACCGGACTCATGTCACCGCTCATCGCACCCCCTGCCAGGTTCCAACGGAGCGACGCGCACATGATTCACTCGCAAGCTCGCTCATCGCCGGTCCCGCGGCAGCAACCGGGCCAGGCTGGCCGACCCGAGGAATCCGAGCAGGGACACCACGACCGCGATGACCAGGGTGATCGAGCTCTCGGTGACGGCTGCGGTGAGCACGATGACGCCGACCAGAATCGCCAACAACACGTCGAGAGCGACGGCGCGGTCGATCTGGGTGGGGCCCTTGAGCAGGCGCACCGCGGCCAGCAGCGCGCCGACACCGAACATGCTGCCGGCGATGATCGCGGTCAACATCATCGGCGGTCCCCCGGACGACCGCGGCGGTCCCGGTCCGCGGGCAGTGCCGCGGGCGGGGGCGAGTCGTCGTCGCCGAGGGCCCGCCGGATCCGGTCCTCCTGAGCCAGCACCGCAGCGGCGAAGTCGTCGCCGGACTGTCGCGCGGTATCCAGCACGTGGATGGTCAACGTCCGGGTGCCGGAATCCGCATCGACGATCAGGCTGCCGGGGACCAGCGACACGGCCAGTGCGGTGAGCGCCTCCAGCAGGTCGGAGTCGGAAGCCAGCTGGACCTGGGCGATCCGCGATTGCGGAGGTCGCGGACGCACCGACAGCCATCCGACGTGCACGCTGGCCACGACCACGTCCCAGAGGAACCGGCCGATCAAGACCACCGACCGCCACGGGTGGATGCCGAACCGGAAGTACATGGTGGGCAGCGGGAACACCAGCAGGATCACCACGCTGACCAGCGCACCCAGCAGGATCACGGTCAGCGACGCGGAGCCCCACAGTGCCATCCACACGAGCACCAGGGCCACCAACGCCATCAGGTACGGCGCCCATCCCCCGCTGCCGGGGCGGGCCGTTGATCTGGTCGGTGACCCTTCGACCCCGACCGCGCGGCGGCCTCGCCTGCCGGTGGGGCTCATCCGCCACCTCCCGTGTCGGTGGAACCCGGGGGCGCCTGCGCGCCCGAATTCAGCACCGCGTTCACGTACACGCTGCGATCGGACAGGCTGGCCGCGGCCTTGTCCGCGATCCCGTAGATCGGCCCGGCGGCAATCGTCATCAGCAGGCCCAGTGCGACGACCGCGGTGGTGGCGCCGACCATGCCGACGGGCAGCCGGGCGGTCTCCTGCCGCGCCATCCGCAGCTGTGCCTCCCGTTGCACGCGTTGCCGGGTCAGCAGCGACCGGCCTGATTCGGTCTCCAGCGCGTCGCCGCCGATTGCGGCGAGTTCGGGCAGCGGCCGCCAGAACGCCCGACCCCACACCCGCACGATCGCGTACAGCGTGAGCAGGCTGGTCAGCGCGCCACCGGCGACCAGGACGTACGCCAGCACCCGCCCATCCTGCACGCCGGCCTCGAACAGGCCGACCTTGCCCAGGAAGCCGGACAGCGGCGGCACCCCGGCCAGGTTCATCGCCGGGATGAAGAACAGCACGGCCAGCATCGGTGCGGCCGCGGCCAGGCCGCCGAGCCGGGCAAGCACGGTGGTACCGGCCACCCGCTCGACCAGCCCGACGGCCAGGAACAGCGCGGTCTGCACCAGGATGTGGTGCGCGACGTAATAGACGGCGGCCGCGAGCCCCGCCTGCGAACCGAGCGCGACGCCGAACAGCATGTAGCCGATGTGCGAGACCAGGGTGAATGAGAGCATCCGCTTGATGCCGGACTGCGAGATCGCGCCCAGGATGCCGACGATCATGGTGGCCAGCGCCGCGATCATCAGCAGGGTGCCGAAGGAGCCGGTCGGGAACAGCAGGGTCTGCACCCTGATGATCGCGTAGATGCCGACCTTGGTGAGCAGGCCGGCGAACACCGCGGTGACCGGGGCGGGTGCGCTGGGGTACGAGTCGGGCAACCAGGCCGACATCGGGAACACCGCCGCCTTGATCCCGAACGCCACCAGCAGCAGGGCCTGCAGGGTGGCCACGATCCCCGCGGGCAGACCGGGGAGCTTCAGTGCCAGGTCGGCCAGGTTGACCGTCCCGGTCGCCGCGTACACCATCGCGATCCCGGCCAGGAAGATCAGCGACGACAGCAACGAGACGACGATGTACGGGACGCCCGCCCGCAGCCGCTCCCGGGTGCCGCCGGAGGTGAGCAGCACGAAGCTCGCGGTGAGCAGGATCTCGAAGCTCACGAACAGGTTGAAAAGGTCACCGGCGACAAAGGCGTTGGACACACCGGTGACCAGGATCAGGAAGGTCGGGTGGAAGATCGAGATCGGCACTTCCGGGCCGGTCTCCCGGTCCGCGATGCCCTGCGAGATGCCGTAGACCAAAACCACCAGCGATACCACGGTCGAGACCACAAGCATGAACGCGGCCAGCTCGTCGGCGACGAGCGTGATACCCAGCGGCGCAGTCCAGCCGCCGATGTGCATGACGACGGGCCCGAACCGGACCACCTGCACGATCATGATCAGCTCGACGATGAGCTGGACCGAGATGATGGTCACCGAGATGGTGCGCTGCACCCTTGGCTGCCGGCTGGCCACCAGGGTCAACGCCGCCCCGGTGATCGGCAGGATGATGCTGATCGGCAGAAGCCAGGTCCAGGTCATTCCTCACCAGCCCCGGCCTCGGCGTCGGCGAACTCGTCCGGCTCCAGCTCGTCCTCGATCTCCGGATCCCTGGTGTTGCGGTAGTTGCGGTAGGCAATCGCAAACATGAACGTCGAGACGGCGAGGCCGATCACGATCGAGGTGAGGATCAACGCCTGCGGGATCGGGTCGGCCATCTGCTCGCCGTCGGACGCCTCCCCGACAATCGGCGGCAGCCCACCCACCCCGGTCGTGAGCAGAAGCAGGTTGATGCTGTGCCCGGCGAGCAGGAAGCCCAGGATCACCCGGATCAGGTTCCGGGACAGCATCAGGTACACGCCGGTGGCGAACAGTGCGCCGATGGTGACCGCGAGGGCCAGATTGGTCGTCACCGGGCCGCCTCCCGAGTGGCGCCGCTCCCGGGCAGGTCGGTCTCGTCGCGTTCGAGCAGTCCCTGGCGGTCGAGTTCGGCACCCATCGCCCGCAGCACGTCCAGCACCAGGCCGATGACGATCAGGTACACGCCGATGTCGAAGATCGAGGAGGTGACGAACTTCAGGTCGCCCAGCAGCGGCACGGTCGCCTTGAGAATGGTCGACTGCAGCGCGGCGCCGCCCGCGATCACCCCGTACACCGCGGTGGCCGAGGAGATGAACAGGCCCGTGCCCATCAGGATGCCCGGATCCCACGGAGCGGCCTCGCCCAGCTCGTACGCGCCGCCGGCGATGTACCGAAGGGCCAGAGCGAGGCCGACGATCAGGCCGGCCGCGAACCCGCCACCCGGGGCGTCGTGCCCGACGAACAGCACGTACACCGAGAACACGACGATGACGTGGAAGATCATCCGGGTGACGACCTCGAGCAGCAGCGACCGGCGGGGCATCCAGTTGGTCGCCAGCCAGGGCGACGGCTCGCGCGGCCTGCTCACCTTGACGTCGGCCGTCGGCCGGCGCGGGGGACGACCCGTGCGGCGCACCAGGAAGATCATCGAGGCGACCCCGGTGGCGGCGGCGATCAGCACGGTGATTTCGCCGTAGGTGTCCCAGGCGCGGACGTCGACCAGGATGACGTTGACGATGTTGTGGCCGCCGCCGAACTCGACGGCCGGTCCGGCCAGGCCCTCCGAGACCGGGGTGGCCACCCGGGTACCCGGAATGATCAGCGCCAACGCGGTCATCAGGGCGCCTGCGGCCACCGCGATCAGGGCCCGGAAGCCGTTGCCCCGGTGACTGGCGAAGAGCACGTCGTCGGGCAGCCGGGTGAGCACCAGCAGCGCGGCGACCAGCGTGATCGTCTCCACCAGGATCTGGGTCAAGGCCAGGTCGGGGGCGCCACGCAGGATGAACAGCACCGCGACCGCGTAGCCGACACCGCCGACCATCATCACCGCCGGCAGCGCCCTGCGGGCCCGCAGCGTCGCCGCGGCCACCGCGAGGATGACCGCGCAGATGACCAGGGTGCCCGGCTGGCCCATGATCTCGATGTTCCCGGGACCGACATCGGCAGTCAGCAGCATGGTGCCCGGGAACAGCACCAGCACCATCAGGATGGCGCCGAGCGATACCGGCAGCGACCCGCGCTGGGTTGCCCCGGTGACCCCGTCCGCGACCACGTCCACGCCCTTGATGCTCGCCCGGTAGGCGATGCCGGGCTCGGCCCCGGGATGGGCGATCGCCTCCCGTCGCCGCTCCCAGGCCCGTTGGCCGGCGAAGATCGCCGCGCCGACGAGCCAGCCCGCGACCGACAGTGCCAGCGGGACCGACCAGCCGTGCCATAGCGCCATGGCGCCCGGGTGGGTGGGTCCCGCGGTCTGCGCGTACGACTGCAGCAGGGGCTCGAGAAGGCCGGGGGCAATGCCCAGGATCAGGCCTATCGCCACCATCACCACGGTCGGGCCGACCATCAGCGCCTTGGTGGGACCGGGTTCGGTGGCGGGCACACCGGTCTTGGTGGCGAAGGCCCCCCAGAGGAACCTGGCACTGTACGCGGTGGTGATCGCCGACCCGACCGCCATCACGGTGACCGCGACGAACCCACCGCTGCCGCCCTCCAGCAGGCCCGCGTAGTCGGCCTCCTTGGCGGCGAAGCCGAGCATGGGAGGGATGCCGGCCATGCTGATGGCCGCGAGCACGGCCAGGGTCGCGAGCATCGGCATCCGCCGGCCGAGCCCGGAGAGCCTGGTCAGGTCGCGGGTGCCGGTGGCGGTGTCGATGATGCCGACAGCGAAGAACAGCGGCGCCTTGAAGGTGGCGTGCGCGATGAGCATCGCCAGCGCGCCGAGCAACGCGTCCGGGTTACCGGCGCCGATGACCAGGGTCATCAGGCCGAGCTGGGACACCGTGCCGTAGGCCAGCAGCAGCTTGAGGTCTCGTTGACGCAGCGCCAGCACCGCGCCGAACAGCATGGTGGCGCCGCCGAGGGTGATCAGCAGCGGCTGCCAGAGATCGAGCGCGGCGAACGCGGGGGCCAGCCGCAGGAACAGGTAGATGCCGGCCTTGACCATCGTGGCGGCATGCAGGTACGCGCTGGCCGGGGTCGGCGCGGCCATCGCGCCGGGCAGCCAGAACTGGAACGGCACGATCGCCGACTTGCTGACGCCGCCGACGATGAGCAGCACGATCGAGGTGCTGACCAGCGGCCCGGACGGGGGGTCCGCCAGGATCTGCGAGATCGTGAACGTGCCGGCCAGGGTGCCCAGCATCACCGCACCGATGAGCATCACCAAGCCGCCGGCGGTGGTCACCATCAGCGCCTGGGACGCGGCCATGCGGGACGACTTCTTGCCCGCCCGGTGCGCGATGAGCAGGTAGGAAAGGATGCCGGTGAGTTCCCAGAACACCACCAGCAGGATCAGGTTGTCCGCCCAGACCAGGCCGAGCATGGCCCCGGCGAACGCGACCAGGGACCCGCTGTACTTGGCCAGGCCGTCGTCGTCGGGCGGGAAGTAGCGGGCCGAGTACAGCAGCACCAGCATCCCGATGAACGCGATGATCAGCGTCAGCGCCATGGCCAGCGCGTCCATCCGCAGGTCGATGGCCAGGTCGATGCTGGGCACCCACTGGGTGCTGCTCGTCAGCGCATCGCCGTCCAGTACACCGGGCAACATGGCCAGCGCCCACACGGTCGTCGCGCCCGGCAGCACCGCAAGGACGATCAGTGCGCCGCGGCCCAGGTGGCGGCACAGGGTTGGGGCGAGCAGCCCGGCAGCCAGGTAGGCGCCGAGCATCAGCGGCGCGAGCGCGAAAAGGCCGGATGGGCTCGTCATCGGGCCGCCCACGGGGGTTTCGGCTCGCCACCGTGCCGTGGCGGGTCGGACGGGCGCACGAGTCTCCCGGAGGTTGGGGGGCTGAGGCACCCACCCTACCGAGTGGCGGTGACTCCGCTGCGTCCTCCCGCAGGAAGGTCGGCGGCAGGCGCCGACGTCAGAGCATCGCCCGAGTGCGGGATGCCTCGGTCTCCAGCTCCGAGAACACTCCGCGGATCGCGTCCAGGGCGTCGTTCACGTCGGCGGCCCGGCTCGACGCGTCCATCTCCATGCCGACCAGGCCTGCGGTGGTGGACAGCTCCAGCAGCTTGGCGTACAGCTCCCCCACCTCGTCGACCGCCTCCCGCAGCCTGGCCAGCAGCTGCCCGCGGCGCTCGGCGATCCGTCGCACGGTCGCCTGCACGTCCGCCGAGCCCGGTAGTTGGCGGGCCACCCCTCCGGCACGGGTGAGCGCCTCGTCCACCGCGTCCATCGCGAGCGCGACGTCGTGTGCGACCCGCTCGGCCTCGGCGGCCGCGTCGACCGCCTCCCGGGAGGTGACCCCGATCGCCGGCGCCTGCCGACTCGACGCCAGCTGCTGCAGGTCGACCCGGTAGCCGTGCAGGGTGTTCAGCAGTTCGGCCTGCACGGTGCCCCGTCGCAGTTGCGCCGGTTCGGGTTCGGCTTCGTCCTTGCGGACCGCCCCGCCGACGACGGCGGCCACCCCGAGCATGCCCACCCCGACCAGGCCGGCGGCGCCGACCGGCAGGCCGACCGCCCACGCCGAGCCGGCGCCGATCCCGGCCACCACCAGGCTCCACGGGTCGCGCAACGCCCGCAGGGCGCGGGTGGCGTACGAGGACTGGGCCATCGGCGAACCTGGTTCGATCAGAAGTTGGACAGCACGTCGGAGAACACCTTGTCGATGCTCGTCGGGTTCCGCGCGTCGTAGGCGGCGGCGCGGGAGGCCTCGGAGATCTCCTGCAGCGTCGCCAGGTCGGCGTCCGGGCCATAGGCGATGGTGAACACCCGGACCCCGTTCTCTTGAGCACTGGCGTTCAGCTCACGCCGCAGGCCGTCCAGGTCATTGTCGGTGTACTCGTTTCGCCCGTCGGTGAGCACGACGACGGCATTGATCGAGTCCGGATCGTTCTGCGCATTCATCGTCGCCGCCGCCGTGCGGGTGGCCGCGTACAGCGGTGTCCCGTTCAGCGGGGTCAGGCCGGCGATCGCGTCGATGATCGGTTGGCGGGTCTGCTCGAGCGGACCGACGTCGACCAGATGCGCGGTGATGGTGTCCGGTGTGGGCAGATCGGTGGTGAACGCCCACAGCCCCATCTGATCGGTGTCGGTCAGCTGGCCGAGCGCGGAGGTCGCGGCCTTCTTGGCCAGCTCCAGCTTGGACTCGCTGCCGTAGCCGGATTCACCGGCCATCGACCCGGAGATGTCCATCACCACGAGCACCCGGGCGGGCTTGCGCACCTGCGTCCACAACTCCCGGACGTCGCGGAGCACCGCCGGTCCTGGTGGGTTGAGGGTGATCTTCACGCCATCGGCGATGAGGTAAGGGCTGGCCGTGATCGGATCTCCTGGCTGCCCGTCGGCGGTGCGGAAGTTGTTGTCGGTGAACACCTTCTGTTGCTCGGGTGCGAGCAGGAAGGCCAGGAAGTCCTGGGCGCCGGCCTTCTTGTCCGCGGTGGACCAGGGTGCTTCGAGAATGACGTAAGGGCTGTCGCTGTAGAGCGTGCCCTCCTTGGGGTACACGGCGACCAGCGGCACCTTCGGTGGCGCATGGTCGCCGAGCGTCGCCGGGTTCCCGCTGGGATTGCCCGCGTTGTAGTCCAGGACACTCTTTTCCTCCACCGCCACCGCGGATACGTAGCCCAACGCGGCGCCGGAGTCGTCGGCATGCTGCAGGTTCGTCAGATAGGTCAGCGTCGTATCGCCGTAGTGGATGACCGCGGTCTCCACGTCCTTGAGGTATTGCTGCACCTCCGGCCGTTGCAGGGCCGCCTCGGTCAGGTCGGAGGAGGTGCCGGTGGCGGCGACCAGGGTGCCGACGGTGGCGGCCAGTCCGGAGGTGGACACGGTCGGGTTGGTCTTGCCGAGCGTGAACCGTCCCCATTCGGGGTGGCCTCTGGCCGCCCAGCCCTGCGGGTCCTTGGCCAGGGCCAGCACGTCCGACCAGCCGATCTGCGCGTCCGGCCAGCCCAATGCCCTCGCCATCGGCTCGGGCATGGCGAGCACAAGGGGTGTGGAGGTGACCGACCCGATGGAAGCCGTGTCGGTGGGCAGGATGTTCGGTCTGTCCTTGGCGGTCAGGTCACTGGCCAGCAGGCTCACCCAGGTCGACGCGGCGGGTGTCCACACGTCGGGCGCGGGGCCGTCGAGGGACTCGTCCCAGCCCTGGGCCAGGTTGGCCTCGGCGGTGCCGGAGGCGACGGAGTCGACCCGGATGTCGTAGCACGCGCCGTCGACGGTGCGACCCGAGGAGTTGTAGGCCTGGGCGAGTTGGTCGAGCAGGGCGGCCTTCTCGCTGGAGGCGGCGACGGTGACGCCGGTGCAGCCGTCGCGCGGCGGCGCGGCGGTGCCGGCGGTGGTCGCATCGGATCCGGTGGTCGTGGTGTCGTCCCTGGTGGTGAACCAGCGAATGCCGACGATGAGCAGCACTCCGGCGATCACCGCGGCGATGATCGGCAGCACCTTGTTGCCACGTCTTGCCGGCGGTTGACTTCCGTACGGGTGGGTCACCGGCATCCCCTCGGGCAAGCGGTCGGATCGGACACTCATTGTGCCCGGTCACCGGTTCACCGTGGGTGAGCCGGTTGCCGCCGCCGATGGCTGGCTCGTTCCGGCGTCACTCCCCGTGCCCGGGCATGCTGGGCAGCCCGTCGTGCGGGGTCGAGCGGTCCGCCCAGCGCAGCACCGCGCCGATGCCGTCCCGCAGCAGCATCTCGTCCGGGTCGAGCAGGGTCACGCCTGCACCGGCGTGCACGATTGCCCAGACCAGCACCGTGTCCGCACGCGCCGGTTGCGGGTCGCGCACCCCGAGCTGCTCGACGTCGTGTCTGGTCAGGCCGACCTGCAGCGGCTGTTCGCCGACCCACAGCCGGTGGGTCGACCCGGGGTCGTCGTGCAGCAGCAGTTCGTCGATCTGGGCGCGGCGAGCGGCATCCACGACGTCGGGCAGGCTCTGCACGGCCGCAGCCTGGCGTCCTTCCTCTGCACCGAATCGGTCCAGGACCGTCTCGCGCCGAGCACGTGCCTGAGCCACCAGCAGGCCGGTGACCTCGGCGTCCCGGGATTGCGCCGACGCACCTTCCGCCCGACTGCCCGATCGCATCCGGACGGCGATGTCGGCGACCCTGCCACCGGCCGCGTCGAGCACCTCGGCGACCGCCTTGACGTCACCGCCGAGCAGGACCATCGCCGGACGGTGCTCGGCCACCAGGGTGTCGAGTTCCCTGGCGACCTCCGTGGCGTTGCGGGCCCAGGAATCCTCGACCCGGGCCTGAATCCGCCGGTGGGACATCGCGCCGCCACCCACCTTGTGCAGGACGTCGTGATCACCGGTCACCTCGAACCGATCCCGGTGTCCCAGCGGGTCGACCATCCAGATGTCGGCGCCGGCCCGGTCGACTTCGACGAGCAGATGCGGGGGCCGGTCGGCCGAGGCTCGGAAGGCGGGCAGCAGATGTGGCGCCGGGCCGACGAACACCTCCTCGCGCACGGGGCGGGCCGGCAAGACAAGGCTCAGCACGACGTCCTCGGCCGCGCCCACGATCAGGCGTCCCGCCGACCCGGAGCGGCCGGTGGGAGCCAAGACCAGATCCCCGATGCGGTCCAAGAGGCTGGTGGACGCCCCGGATTGAGCCAGGTGCTCGCGGTGGCTGTTCCAGCGAGCCTCGATCTCCCGTCCGGCGGACTCGTCGGTGCGGGTGGCATCGAGACTCACCGAGACGAACGGGCGTGAGCTCTTCGACAGTTGTTCCAGGGTCGGGATTCGCATGCAGCGACGGTTACCGCGCGCCGCGACCACGAAACGATGGGCAGGTCAGTGCGGTCTGCGGCCCTCGTCCTTGTCGACCTTGCGCCTGGCCAGCTTGGACACGATCTTGTCGATCCATCCCATGACGGTCTTCATCCCGGGTTCCTTCCCCGATGTCCGACGTGCTCCCCGATCTCCAGGGTGCCACCGACGGTTGCCGACTCAGGCGACCCCGATCGGCCGGAATTGGATGCTGACCCGAGGGCCCACCGGCTTCGCGGTCTTGGGCACCGCGTGCTCCCATGTGCGTTGGCAACTGCCGCCCATGACGAGCAGGTCACCGTGGCCCAGGTGGAATCTCGGCCCGGTGCCGCCGCCCCGCGGACGTAGGGTCAGCGTCCTGGCTGAGCCGACGGACAGGATCGCCACCATCGTGTCGGCGTGCGCCCCGCGGCCGATCCGATCGCCGTGCCAGGCCACGCTGTCGGCTCCGTCCCGGTACAGGCACAGGCCGGCGGTGACGAACCGGTCATCCGGTGCCGGCCGGTAGTGGGCGTTGAGCGAGTCGCGCGCTGCGTCCATGATCGGGTGCGGGAACGGGTCGGCGCCGGGGTACCAGCACAGCAGCCGCGGCACGAGGACCTGTCGGTGGTACATCCGCCGTCGTTCGGCGCGCCACGGCACGTGCTCCAGCAGGACGTCAAGGACCTGGTCGGAGCCGGTGAGCCAGCCCTGCAGGTAGTCGATCCAGGCGCCGCCGGAGAGTTCTGTCCGGGTCATCGCGGTCAGCGGAGCGAGAACGGGACCGTCCGGACCATCGGGCATGGCGTCGAACATCGTGGGTTGATGGAGTACGGTCACGCCGCCGAGGATACGCCTGCTTCGAACATCAGTACAGCCTCCCGGTGATTCCTGCGGATGCGGCACGGGCTTGACTGATCGGCATGAGTGATGAAACGGGGTTGCGGCCCGAGACGCTGGCGATCACCGCAGGCCGACCACCTGCCTACCCGGGCAACCCGCTGAGCGAGCCGATCGTGCTGGCGTCGAACTTCCGGGCCGGCGGCGCCGTCGAGTACGCGCGCGACGGCGGCACCGACACCTGGCAGGCGCTGGAGACGGCGGTCGGGGCTCTTGAGGGCGGCACGGCCGTGGCGTTCGCCTCGGGGATGGCGGCGGCAGCGGCGATCCTCGAGGCGCTGCCCGCCGGGGCCTCGGTGGTGGTGCCGGCCGACTCCTACGCCGGCGTGCGGGCGCTGCTGTCGGAAGGCACTGCGCATGGCCGGTGGAAGGTCGTCGCGGTCGACATCACCGACGCCGCCGCAACCGAGCAGGCCGCGTGGGCGACGGACCTGCTGTGGTTGGAGTCGCCGACGAACCCGCTGATCGACGTCGCCGACCTGCCGCGGCTGTGCGCGTTCGGCCGGGACCGCGGCGCGCAGGTGGTGGTGGACAACACCTTCGCCACGCCACTACTACAGCGGCCGCTGGCGTTCGGGGCCGACTACGTGCTGCACAGCGCGACCAAGTTCATCGGTGGCCATTCCGATCTGCTCGGTGGAATCGTCGTGGCGAGGGACGCGGCATCGGCGGCGCCCGTCCGGCGGCGCCGACAACTGTCCGGGGGAACTCCCGGCGCGCTGGAGGCCTATCTGGCTTTACGCGGGCTGCGGACCATGCCGGTACGGCTGGAACGGGCGCAAGAATCGGCCGGTGAGCTGGCCGCGCGGCTGGCCGCCCATCCTGCGGTGTCCAGGGTCCGGTATCCCGGCCTGGATTCGGACCCGGGGCACGCGCTGGCGGCGGCGCAGATGTCCGGATTCGGGGCGATGCTCGCGTTCGAGGTGGTCGGCGGGGCCGGGGCGGCGGACGCGGTGTGTGCGGCGGTACGGGTGGCCGTGTCGGCGACGTCCCTGGGCGGTGTGGAGACGACGATCGAGCGGCGGGCGAAACTGGCCGGGCAGGAACACATCCCGCCCGGGCTGATCCGGATGAGTGTCGGGATCGAACATGTCGAGGACCTGTGGGACGACCTGGACCGGGCGCTCGGTGCAGCGACGGACTCCGGCTGAGGTCATCGGCCGCCGTTGTTGCCCGGTGACCGACAGCACGCCTCAGTACAGTCGGGTTCGCGGACGAAACCCACGCCCGCGCCGGCACATTCGCATGCTTCGCGCGGGTTTGATCAGCGGTTCGGCTGGCGGAGCTGCCTGGGACTCAGCGGAAGTTGAGGATATGTTTGTCCATCGGGCAGCTGTTCGTGTGTGTCACTGCCGACGCGCCCGCCCGGCCCTCCGGTCACCCACGCAATCCACTGTGGCGGTGAATTGGGCCGCGTCGATCGCGCCGGCGGTCTCGAATGTCGTGAACACGTACGGGCAACCCCTCGGATCCGAGTACGGACGGCCCGTTCATCACGTGGAAGTGCAGGCGCGGCCCGGAGGTGTTGCCGCTGTTGCCGAGCTTGGCCATCACCTGGCCGGCGATAACCTTGTCGCCCGGTTTCACCGGCACCGATCCACGTTGCAGATGGGCGAAGAATCCATACTGGCCACCGCCGAGGTCGAGCACGATGTGAATACCGTCAATGGTGTCGATCGTGATCGTCGTCGGGTCGGGAAGCTTCCCCGGGCGGCTGGTCCGAGAGCCGTTGATATCACCATTCGGCGGCAGATCACGGACTCCGGTGGATCGGGGCCTGCATCTTGCCACCCAGATCGACGAGCTACGCGCACGCGCCATCAGAGTTGAGACAATCTTCCCGGACAGCGACTCCGAGCACATGTTCGGCGCCAACGCAGTGGATCTGGCGCTGAAACCCTCCGAGATCTGCCGATTCGGTTGGGGTCACGAGATCTGCCCATGCTCGGATGGCCGACCGGCGCGACCAGGCCACGAACGATGCGGCGGCTCGGCCGGCGGAGGGTGCTCCGATCCCACTACGGGACCGGAGCACCCCCACGCGTTGCACAAGGCCGATGCGCCGCCGTCAGCTGCAGCCGGAGGTCGAACCGCAACCCTCGCACAGGTAGCAGGCACCGGACGGCCGCATCTTGGTGCCGCAGGTGAAGCACAGCGGCGCGTCGGCGGATTTGCCGATCACCAACTCGAGCAGCTCGGTGGACGAACCCGCCCCGCCGATGTCCCGGGTATCGGAACGTGCCGGCGGCGAACCGCCCTCCACCGCCGGTCGGATCACCGGGCTGGCATCGACGGTGCTGCGCAGGTTCTCCACCAGCCCGCCGTCGTCGGTCGCAGAGACCGGCGACGTGTCCGACCCGTAGCTGGCCGAGACCTGCGCCCGGCGTTCCTCCGCGGAGAAGATGCCCAGCTCGGTCCGCGCCTCCAAAGGCAGGTAGTCCAGCGCGATCCGGCGGAACAGGTAGTCCATCACTGAGGTGGCGATTCGCACGTCCGGGTCGTCGGTCATGCCGGCCGGCTCGAACCGCAGGTTGGTGAACTTGGCGACGTACGACTCCAGCGGAATGCCGTACTGCAGACCCACCGAGACCGCGATGGAGAACGCGTCCATCACACCGGCCAGCGTCGAACCCTGCTTGCCCAGCTTGATGAACACCTCGCCGAGGCCGTCGTCCGGGTACGACCCGGTGGTCAGGTAGCCCTCGGCGCCGCCGACGGTGAACGACACCGTCTGCGACGGGCGCTTCTTGGGCAGCCGGCGGCGGACCGGGCCGGTCGCCACGGGTGCGGCTGGCGCAACCGCGACCGGTGCCACCTCCTTCTCATCGCCGGTCTTGTTCTTCTTGGCGGCGGACAGCGGCTGGCCGACCTTGCAGTTGTCGCGGTAGATCGCGAGCGCCTTCAGGCCCATCTTCCAGCCCTGCTGGTAGATCTCCGCGACGTCCTGGACGGTGGCCTGCTCGGGCATGTTCACCGTCTTGGAGATCGCGCCGGAGATGAACGGCTGTACCGCCGCCATCATCCGTACGTGACCCATCGGGGCGATGGACCGCTCCCCCATCGCACAGTCGAACACGCCGTAATGTTCGCGCCGCAGCCCCGGCGCGTCGACCACATGCCCGTGCTCGGCGATGTACTCGACGATCGCCTCGATCGACTCCTGCTGGTAGCCCAGCGCCTTGAGCGCCCGCGGCACAGTCTGGTTGACGATCTGCATGGAGCCGCCACCGACCAATTTCTTGAACTTCACCAGCGCGAGATCCGGTTCGACGCCGGTGGTGTCGCAGTCCATCATCAGGCCGATGGTGTTATGACTGACGAAACCGCCTGCCACGTAGGTGACGTTCGACGGCACCGACAGGTCGTACGTCGGCTGCACGCCTCCATCGGCGTTCTGCGCCACGGGCTCGAAGATGTAGCCCAGGACGTGTTCCAGTCGCGGATCACCGACGAGCCGCTGCAACCGTGTCGCCAGATCTCGGCTGACGCCGCGACCGCGAGCAACCGCCTGCTGGATCAGTCCCCGCAACTCGTGGCCCACCGGGGCGAGCTCCAGCCACACCTGCGCCGGCAGGTGGATCCGGTCGCGATTGCCGGACTGCGTTCCGGCCGCCGCGTCCACCAACGTCTGCTTGCGCCCGCTGAGGAAGCCGACCCGTGAAGCAAAGGTGCTCGCGTGCTTCAGATTCCGAACCCGCACCTGGAACTGCGCGCCGCCCCACCCGCTGACGGTCTGCCGGGTGGTGGTCGGGATACCGATCACCAACAGCAACGCGCGGATGTCGTCAGCGAAAGCCTCCGACGCTGTCGACACATTCGGCACCCCGTCCGGCACGGCACCGTCTGCTTCGAACAGGCCGCGCAGGAATGCGGCGTAAATGGTTGCGTCGTTGGTCTCCCGGATCGCGGTCGGCACCCGCGGCGTCCAGCCCTTCCCTGTGTGGTCCGCACCGGGCAGATCCTTGGCGAAGCCGGCGGCCTTCCACCACCGGGCAAGCCGAACCGATTGCAGGGTGACCTCGCGATAGCCCTGCTCTTGCCGGACAACCGGGTCAAGCGTGAACAGACCCTTGCTCAGCACCCGAATGCGCTCAACCACGTCCACGTCGGTATCCGCAACACACATCCGAATGCCCCTGGCGTGCAGGCTCCCGTCACCCATGAAGTAGCCGACGAGCTCGGCGAGCTCGGCGTCCATCACATCCGGCGCCTCAATGTTCCGGTCGCCGGCGTAGTAGGCCTGATCGAGCACCGGAAGCGGCACCGGCCGCGCCCGGCCCACGGCCTGCCCGAGCTGCAAGGGAACCAGGTCGCCAGGCTCGATGTCGGCCAGTCGCTTCCAGACCCACTGTCCGGTCTGCGGTTCGACGACCTTTACCCGATGCGCGAGCGTGCCCTGGATTCGGTACCCGCTCTCGGTGACGATCCGGCGGGTCGGCTCCTCCCCGTTGACGAAGAACTTGGTTGCGACCTGCGGGCCTTCATCCGTGGATACCTCGATGCCCAGGTCCTGCCACTTGTCGCCGTACACATCGCCGATTTCTGACAACCTCAACAGACCACGATCCGTCGTCACCAAGGTGTCGCCGGTCAGGCAACCGGTCGGTGCCAAAACGCTCGCCTGCGCATTCCGGTAACCATTTCGCTCGCCGGTGGCGACGGTGTCCTGCCACACGCTGGTGGCGAGTTTCAGGATGGCGGCGTCGTTCCCGCCGGTCGCCCGGACGTAGTCGTTGGCCGCCGCGTGCTTGCGGATCACCCGCTTGTGCGCGTCGGCGTTGCGCGCGTATCCGTCGTACGGGCCGACCACACCGGCCAGTTCCGCCGAACGACGGTAGGCAACGCCGCTCATCAGGGAGGTGATCGCGGCGGCCAGCGACCGGCCACCCTCGGAATCGTAGGCGTGGCCGGTGGCCATCAGCAGCGCACCGAGGTTGGCGTAGCCGATGCCCAGCTGGCGGAAGGCGCGGGTGGTTTCGGCGATCGGTTGGGTCGGGAAGTCGGCGAAGCAGATGGAGATGTCCATCGCGGTGATCACAAACTCGACCGCCCGCGCGAAGGCCTGCGCGTCGAAGACCCCGTCGTCGGACAGGAACTTCAACAGGTTCAGCGACGCCAGGTTGCACGAGGAGTTGTCCAGGTGCATGTATTCACTGCACGGATTCGACGCGGTGATCCGGCCGGATTCCGGGCTGGTGTGCCAGTCGTTGATGGTGTCGTCGTACTGGATGCCGGGATCGGCGCACTCCCACGCGGCCTGCGTGATCTTGTCGAAAAGTTCACGGGCATCGACGGTCTCGATGACCTCACCGGTCTGCCGGGCGCGCAGGCCGAAGGCTGCACCCTCATCGCTGGTGGCCTCGACGGCGCGCATGAACTCGTCGGACACCCGCACGGAGTTGTTCGCGTTCTGGTACTGCACCGAGATGATGTCCTCGCCGCCGAGGTCCATGTCGAAGCCGGCGTCGCGCAGCGCCCGGATCTTGTGTTCCTCCTTGGCCTTGGTCTCGACGAACTCGGCGATGTCCGGATGATCGACATCCAGCACGACCATCTTGGCGGC
>CAYZBB010000002.1:0-79375 GCA_964476495.1 uncultured Actinomycetes bacterium
GACGGCAAGATCGCCAACTACCACCCGTACCCGCCGACGCCGTGGAACGCCAACCCGAGGGACAGCTTCGGCACGCCCGGCCCGTACGAGGACGCGGTGCAGGGGCAGCCGATCTTCGAGGAGAACGACCGGGAACACTTCAAGGGCATCGACGTGATGCGCACGGTTCGCAGCTTCGACCCGTGCCTGCCGTGCGGGGTGCACATGTACCTGGGCGGCGGGAAGACCATCGAGACCGTGCACTCGCCCACCCAGTCCGCAGGAACCGGCTGACGTTCTGCGACGGGCGCTGTCCCGCGCACCGCGGTACTCGAGGGGAGGCCGGCGTGACCCTGATGACGTCGGCGTCCATGTCCGCCGTCGACCGCGTCGACGAACCGCCCGATCTGCGGGCGGTCGGCGACCGGATCGAGGCGCTGCTGCAGGCTGCCGCGGCGGGCGGGCCGGTCGCCGAGGAGCGGGCCGAGGAGCTGGTCCGGCTGGTCGCCGACCTGTACGGCGGTGGGCTGCAGCGGATCCTGGAGATCCTCGACGCCGCCGGGGTGCTGTCCGGCGACGTGCTGCGCGCGCTGGCAGAGGACGACCTGGTCGCCAGCCTGCTCCTGGTGCACGGGCTGCACCCGCACGACCTGCCCACCCGGGTCGCGGGCGCGCTCGACAGCGTGCGCCCCTACCTGGCCAGCCACGGCGGCGATGTGGAATTGCTGGGCATCGGCGACGACGGGGTGGTCCGGCTGCGGCTGCTCGGCAGCTGCGACGGCTGCGCGTCGTCGTCGACCACCATGACCCTGGCCGTGCAGGACGCGATCAACCGGGCCGCTCCCGAGATCAGCGGGTTCCAGGTCGAATCACCGCGCGCCGCAGCGGTTTCCGGCCGTCCACTGCTGCCGCTCGAGGTCGTCGGGCACGGCGACGGCGCCTGGCACGCGCTGCCGGAGATCGACGGGCTCGGCCCGGGGACCGTCACCACCCGGGTGGTGGGCGGGGTCCCGGTGCTGGTGTGTCGGGTCGCGGACGACCTGCTCGCGTTCCGCGACGCCTGCGTCGGCTGCGGCTCCGGGCTCGACGGGGCGGTCCTGCAGCGCCGGATGGGCGCGGGCGACGCGGTGCTGCGCTGCCCGACGTGCGGGCTGCACTACGACGTGCGCCACGCCGGGGCCTGCGTCGAGCGGACCGGGACACACCTGGACCCGCTGCCGTTGCTGGACAGGCACGGACGCATCGAGATCGCCCTTCCGGCATTGGATCCGCGATGACCACCCCGGCCGCACGCGGTCCGCTCGACGTCATCGCCCGTATCAGCGTCGGCCGCCGACCGGCACCGGGGGAGCGCTGCGAGATGTGCGGCGAGCCGGTCACCGCGCAGCACCAGCACGTGGTGAACGTGCAGAGCCGGACCCTCATGTGTACCTGCCGGCCCTGCTACCTGCTGTTCACCGCCGAGGACGCCGACCTGCGCTACCGGGCCGTGCCCGACCGGTTCCTGTCGTTCCCGGACCTGCGGCTGGGCCCCGGCGAGTGGGACGACCTGGAGATCCCGGTCAGCCTGGCGTTCGTGTTCCGCAATTCGGTACTGAGCCGGTGGGTGGCCTTCTACCCCGGGCCGGCCGGTGCCACCGAGTCGCTGCTGTCCCTGGACGCCTGGCAGCGGGTGCTGGACGCGAACCCCGGCCTGGCGGTCGTGCGGGCCGACGTGGAGGCGCTGCTGCTGCGGGTGACACCCGCCGGCGCGGAGTGCTACCTGGTACCGATCGACGGCTGTTACGAACTTGTGGGGCGGCTGCGCCAGGTGTGGCGCGGCTTCGACGGCGGGAGCGAGGCCGCCGCGGTGATCGACACCTACTTCCGCGGCGTGGCCGGACGTGCTCGGCCCGCGGCGGCGACGCCATGAGCGGGCCCGCGTTCGAGCCGGTCGCGGTCACCGTCGACCGCTACGCCGCGGCGCCCATGCTGACCCTGCGGCTGCGCGTCACCGACCCGGAACCCGTGCACGCCATGGCGTTGCGGTGCCAGGTCCGGATCGAGCCGCAGCGCCGGCCCTACACCGATCAGGAAGCAGCCGGTCTGAGCGAGCTGTTCGGGCCGCGGCGGCGTTGGGCGGACACCCTTCGCCCGTTCCTGTGGATGCACACCTCCACGATGGTTCCCGGCTTCACCGGCGGCACCGACGTCGACCTGCCGTTGCCGCTGAGCTACGACATGCAGGTCGCGGCCGGCAAGTACTTCCACTCGGTCCGCGAGGGTGGGATCCCGCTGTCGCTGATGTTCAGCGGCTCGGTGTTCCACCACGGCAACAACGGATTCCGCGTGGCCCACATCCCGTGGAGCACCGATGTCTCCTTCACCCTGCCGGTGAGTGCCTGGCAGGAGGCGATCGACACGTTCTTCCCCGGCGCCGGCTGGATCATGCTGCCGCGGGAGACCGTCGACGAGTTGCTCCGGGTGCGCGCCGAACTGGGCCTGACCGACTGGAACCAGACCATCATCGCGCTGCTGGACAAGGCGGGGGTGGGCCGGCCGTGAACCTGGACACCGTGCGCGCCGTCGCCGACGCCGTGCTGTGGGAGGGGTACCTGCTCTACCCCTACCGAGCGACCTCCGCGAAGAATCTGATCCGCTGGCAATTCGGGGTTCTCGGACCTCCGGCGGCCCCACCCGGCGTCGGCGAGGAGCCGGCGATGCACACCGAGACGCTGCTGCGCGCGGATGCCGGAACACGGCTGACCGTGCGGCTGCGGCATCTGCAGCTGGTCCGACGGCAGGTATTCGCCGGCGGCGAACCGGTGCCCGACGACGGCGCCGGTCGCCTGTCCTTCGACGAGGCCGTGGCCAAGGAGACCTCGGTCGGCCCGCTTACCCTTGATGCGCTGCGCGCCGGGGTCCGGCAGCTGGTGCGAGTGTCGGGTGGGTTCGACACCGAACCGACCGGAGTGGGTCGCATCGAGCGGCGCCGTCGAGACCTGCACGCGGAGCTGCGCATCCGCGCCGACAACCCTGCCGACGACCTTGCCGACGCGCTGGCCGGCGGTTGGTGCCGGCTGGTCATCGACCTCGCCAACACGAGCCCGGATCCGGCGGCGGATCGGGACACGGCGACCGCGGTGTCGTTCCTCGGCGCACACCTGATCCTGTCCGTCGAGGACGGCGAGTTCGGGTCCGTTCTCGAACCGCCCGCCGGGCTCGAGGTCGCGGCGGCGGGCTGCCGGCAGCATCGCTGCTGGCCGGTGCTCGCGGGCGATTCTGCCGCGCCCGGCCTCTGCGGCGTGGTGCTCTGCTCGCCGATCATCCTGTACGACCACCCGACCATCGCGCCGGAGAGCCCGGGGAACCTGTTCGACGCCACCGAGATCGACGAGATCCTGACCCTGCGGGTGATGACGATGACCGACGACGAAAAGCGGGACGCCCGGGCCACCGACCCGGCCGCGGCCGCCATCATCGACCGCTGCGAGTCGATGACCCAGGAAGATCTGGCCCGGCTGCACGGCACGCTGCGCGACCCCCGGTTCGGCACCCCGGACGACCCGGATCCGATCGGGGTGCCCACCTTCGTCACGCCGACCGACGAAAGGCCCTGGTGGGACCCGGCGGTCGACGGCTCGGTCGCGCCCGACCGGGATTGGGTGCCGATCGGCGGCGTGCAGGTGTGCAGGGGCACGCTGGTGCGGATACGGCCGAATCGTCGAGCCGACGCGCAGGATCTTTTCCACGCCGGACGGCCGGCCAGGGTCACCGGTGTGCACTTCGATGTCGACGGCCGGTGCCACGTCGCGGTGGTGCCGCTCGACGACCCTGCCGCGGAACTGCACGAATGGTACGGCCGGTATCTGTATTTCGGTCCGGACGAGCTCGAACCTTTGCAGGCCGTCCCCATCCCGAAGGAGTGATCATGAGAACGATCGGATTGCTGGCCACCGCGTTGGTCGTTGCCGCGGTCGTGGCCGCCGTGGTGACGGGGGTGCGCTCGCGCGAGGATCTCGAGCGGTACCTGAAGATGCGGAAGATGTGACCATGCGGGTGCTGGTCGCGGGCGTCGGCAACCTGTTCCTCGGCGACGACGGCTTCGGCGCCGAGGTGGCGCGGGAGCTGGCCGGCCGGGCGGTGCCCGACGATGTCCGGGTCACCGACTACGGCATCCGCGGCATGCACTTGGCCTACGACCTCCTCGACGGCTGGGACCGGCTGATCCTGGTCGACGCCGTGCCGTCCGAGGGCAACCCGGGGACCGTGCACGTGCGACGGATCGACCCGGACAGCCTGCCCGCCGGCGAACCCGACCCGCATGGCATGGCACCGCACGCCGTCCTCGCGTCCGTCCGCGACCTGGGCGGCGACCTGCCTGAGACCTTGCTCGTGGCCTGCGAGGCGGCCGACACCGATGAGCGGATCGGGCTGTCCCCGCCCGTCGCCGCCGCGGTCCGGCCGGCCGCGGATGCCGTCCTCGGCCTGCTCGCGCCGACGGTGACCGGGAGGCGATGAGCGGATGTGCCTTGGCATCCCCGGCCGGATGGTCGAACTCGTCGAGGGCTACTTCGACCAGGTCGCGCTGGTCGAGGTCGAGGGCAGGGCACGCGAGATCAACATCGGCATGCTCGACGAGCCGCCGGCGGCCGGGCAGTGGGTGCTGATCCACCTCGGGTTCGCGGTGGAGGTCATCGACGAGGCGGGCGCCGAGAAGGCGATGTCCGGGCTGCAGCTCATGGGTCGCGCGCGGGACGAGGTATGACCGCCGTCCACCTCACCCAGTCCGACGCGCCGGGGACGTCCGGGGCGGTCTTGCGGTGGCGCATCGCCGTCCGCGGGCTCGTGCAGGGCGTCGGTTTCCGGCCGTTCGTGCACGCCACCGCGACCACGCTCGGGCTGGCCGGTTCGGTGATCAACGACAGCGACGGCGTGCAGATCGAGATCCAAGGCACCCCGGCCGATCTGGAGGCGTTCCGGCGCCGGCTGACGGAATCGGCGCCGCCGCTGGCGGTCGTCGAGGAGGTCTGGGTCGCCGAGATCGACCCGGTCACCGCAGCCGGCTTCACCATCGGCGACAGCGTGCACAGCTCCACCGGCCGCACGCTCGCCTCACCCGACGTCGCCACCTGCGCCGACTGCCTGGCCGATCTGGCCGACCCGACCAACCGTCGCTACCGGCACCCGTTCGTCAGCTGCACCAACTGCGGCCCCCGGTTCACCATCATCACCGGCCTGCCCTACGACCGGGCGGCCACCACGATGGCCGGCTTCCCGATGTGCCGGGCCTGCGCCGGCGAGTACACCGACCCGACCGACCGCCGGTTCCACGCCCAACCGATCGCCTGCCCGGACTGCGGTCCCCGCCTGGAGTTCCGCTCGCCGGGCGGCTCGATCCGCGGCGACCGGGAGGCGCTGGCCCATGCCCGGGCCCGGCTGGCCGCCGGGGACGTGCTGGCGATCAAGGGCATCGGCGGCTACCACCTCGCCTGCGACGCCCGCAACGACGCCGCGGTCACCCGCCTGCGCGGCCGGAAACGCCGGGGGGACAAGCCGTTCGCGGTGATGATCGCCGACGTCGCCGGCGCCCGACGGCTTGCCGACGTCGGCGACGCGGAGGCCGGCCTGCTCACCGACCCGGCGCGGCCGATCGTGCTGCTGCGCCGGCGGGACCGGACGCTGTCGCCGGCGGTCGCCCCGGGCAACCCGGACATCGGCGTGCTGCTGCCGTACACGCCGTTGCACACGCTGCTGTTCGGCCTGCCCGGCGACCCGGCCGGCCCGGAGGTACTGGTGATGACCTCCGGCAACCTTTCCGGCGAACCGATCGTCACCGACGACGCCGCCGCGCTGGAGCTGCTGGCCCCGATGGTGGACGGCTGGCTGCGGCACGACCGGCCCATTCACGTGCCCTGTGACGACTCTGTCTGCCGGGTGGTGGATGGTCAGGTGCTGCCGATCCGCCGGTCCCGCGGCTTCGTGCCGTTGCCGCTGCGGCTGCCGATCGAGGTCCCGCCGCTGCTCGCCGCCGGCGCCGACCTGAAGAACACCTGCTGCGTCGGCGAGGGCCGGTATGCCTGGCCCAGCCAGCACATCGGCGATCTGGACGACCTGCACGCGCTGGACACCCTGGGCCGCAGCGCATCCCACCTGGAGCTGCTGACCGGGGTGCGTCCGTCGGCGATCGCGGCCGACCGGCACCCCGGTTACCGGTCCGGACGGTGGGCGCAGGCCCGCGCGGACGGCCCTCTCCGAGAGGTGCAGCACCACCACGCGCACATCTGCTCGGTCCTGGCCGAACACGGTCGCACCGACACGGTCATCGGGATCGCCTTCGACGGCACGGGTTTCGGCAGCGACGGGGCGATCTGGGGCGGCGAGGCGATGATCGCCGACCACGCCGGGTTCCGCCGCTTCGCTCACCTGAAGTACGTGCCGCTTCCCGGCGGGGACGCGGCCGTGCAGCGTCCGTACCGGATGGCGCTGGCGCACCTGCGGGCGGCCGCCCTGCCGTGGGACGAGGACCTGCCGCCGGTGACGTTCTGCCCGCCGGACGAGCGACGGGTGCTCGACCGGCAGTTGGCCACCGGCTTCGGCTGCGTGCCCACGTCGAGCATGGGCCGACTGTTCGACGCGGTCAGCGCGCTGGCGGGAGTGCGGCAGCTCGCCGACTACGAGGCCCAGGCCGCGATCGAACTCGAGGGTCTGTCTCGGGATGCCCTGCCGCGCCGCGGGTACCGGTTCGCCGTCGAGCCGGACGGGGAGGATCTGGTGGCCGATCCGGCGCCGGTGCTGGCCGCGATCGTCGACGACGTCAGGTCCGGCCTGGACACGGGATCGGTCGGCGCCGGTTTCCACGCGGCCGTGGTCGAGCTCGCCGTGGACCTGGCGGTGCGGGCTCGGCGGGAGGTCGGTCTGGACACGGTGGCCGTGTCCGGCGGGGTGTTCCAGAACGCGATCCTGCTCAGCGGCGTGTGCGGGGGACTGCGACACGAAGGATTCGAGGTGTTGCGGCACCGTCGGGTGCCACCCAACGACGGCGGGATCTCGCTGGGTCAACTGCTGGCGGCCGCCCACCGCACCGACGAGTGAAGGGAGCACGACCATGTGCCTGGCGGTGCCCGGCCGGGTTCGCAGGATCTACGAGGCCGACGACACACAGATGTCCGATGTGGACTTCGGCGGCGTGCTGAAACAGGTGTGCCTGGAATACTGCCCGGACGTGCAGGTGGACGACTACGTCATCGTGCACGTCGGTTTCGCGCTGCAGAAGCTCGACGAGGAATCGGCGCTGGCCACCCTGGCCACCTTCGAGAACATGGGCCTGCTCAAGGAGGAGTTCGGCGACCAGTTCGCGATCGCCGCCCACCAGGCAGGTGTCGAGCTGCCCGAGCACATGCGCAACGGATCGAGCACGAACGGAGAGGCCCGATGAAGTACCTCGACGAGTACAGCAATCCCGAACTGGCCGGCAAGCTGCTCGACGCGATCCGGGGGTCCTGCACGCGCCGCTGGGCGATCATGGAGGTGTGCGGCGGGCAGACGCACTCGATCATCCGGCACGGCATCGACCAGCTGCTGCCCGATCAGATCGAGATGATCCACGGGCCCGGGTGTCCGGTGTGCGTCACGCCGCTGGAGATCATCGACCGGGCGCTGGCGATCGCCTCGCAGCCGGACGTGATCTTCTGCTCCTTCGGCGACATGCTCCGGGTGCCGGGCAGCAGCCAGGACCTGTTCCGGATCAAGAGCGCCGGCGGCGACGTGCGGGTCGTGTACTCGCCACTGGACGCCCTCAAGCTCGCCAGACAGAACCCGGACCGCCAGGTGGTGTTCTTCGGCATCGGCTTCGAGACGACGGCCCCGGCCAACGCGATGACCGTGTACCAGGCCAAGAAGCTTGGTATCACGAACTTCTCGCTGCTGGTCTCGCATGTGCTGGTTCCGCCGGCCATCTCCGCCATCATGGAGTCCGAGAGCTGCCGGGTACAGGCGTTCCTCGCCGCCGGCCACGTGTGCAGCGTCATGGGCTGGACCGAATACCCGGAGTTGGCCGAGAAGTATCGGGTGCCGATCGTGGTCACCGGATTCGAACCGCTTGACCTGCTGGAGGGGATCCGGCTCACCGTGCTGCAGCTGGAATCCGGCCGGCACGAGGTGGAGAACGCCTACCCGCGGGCGGTGTCCAGGGACGGCAACCCGGCCGCCAAGGCGATGCTCCAGGACGTCTTCAGCCGCACCGATCGGACCTGGCGGGGCATCGGCATGATTCCCGGCAGCGGGTGGAGGCTGGCCGAGAAGTACGCCGAGTTCGACGCCGAGAACCGGTTCGACGTGCACGGCATCCGCACCCAGGAGTCCAGCCTGTGCCGGTCCGGGGAGGTACTGCAGGGGCTGATCAAGCCGCACGAGTGTGCCGCGTTCGGCAAGCAGTGCACACCTCGAAACCCGTTGGGCGCCACCATGGTGTCCTTGGAGGGTGCCTGTGCCGCCTACTACCTGTACCGCCGGCTCGAGATCACCCCGGCGTTGTCCCATGCCTGACCCAGACAGTCCCTCCCTGGACTTCGAGGGCTGGACCTGCCCGGTCCCGCTCCGCGACTCACCGACCGTGGTGATGGGGCACGGCGGCGGGGGAGCGATGTCCGCCGAGCTCGTCGAACACCTGTTCCTGCCGGCGTTCGGCGGCGCGTCCTCCGGCGAGCTGGGCGATTCCGCGGTGCTGCCGGTGCCCGGCGGCCGGTTGGCGTTCTCCACCGACTCGTTCGTGGTGCGGCCGATGTTCTTCCCCGGCGGCACGATCGGCGACCTGGCGGTCAACGGCACGGTGAACGACCTGGCCATGGTCGGCGCCCGGCCGCTGGCGCTGTCCACTGCGTTCATCCTGGAGGAGGGCACCGCGCTCAAGGACATCAACCGGATCGCCACCGCGATGGGCAAGGCGGCCGACGTCGCCGGGGTGCGGCTGATCACCGGCGACACCAAGGTGGTGGACGCCGGTCACGGCGACGGCGTGTACATCACCACCGCCGGGGTCGGCGTCGTCCCGGACGGGGTGGACATCCGCCCCGGCCGGGCCGCGGTCGGCGACGTGGTGATCGTCAGCGGCCCGATCGGCGTGCATGGCGTGGCCATCATGAGCTGCCGGGAGGGCCTGGAGTTCGGGGTCACCATCGAGACCGACTGCGCCCCGCTGGCCGGGCTCGTCCAGGCGATGATCGTCACCGGTGCCGACCTGCACATGCTCCGCGACCCGACCCGGGGTGGCGTCGCCGCGTCACTCAACGAGATCGCACGCGCGGCAGGGGTGGGGATCACGCTGGTGGAAAGGGATCTGCCGATCCCCGACGTGGTGGGCAACGCGTGCAGCCTGCTGGGGCTCGACCCGCTGCAGGTCGCCAACGAGGGCAAGCTGCTGGCCTTCGTCGCAGAGTCCGACGCCGAGACGGTGCTGGCCGCGATGCGGGCGCACGAGTTGGGTCGGGAGTCGGCGATCATCGGCCGATGCGTTCCCGACCATCCCGGAATGGTGGTGGCCCGCACCGGGCTCGGCGGGAACCGGGTGGTGGACATGCCGATCGGCGAGCAGTTGCCCCGGATCTGCTGATGAGCCACCGATGACGCAGGTCGCGGTCGCCCGGCCGGGGGAGGTGCTGTTCGCCCGCTACGCCTACCCGCCGAACGCGCTAGGCTACTGCGGCGCCGGCGACGGACGGGAGTGGCTGCGGATCGCCGACGGCGCCGGCGCGGTCCCGATCGCCGGGTCGATCGCCGGGTCGATCAAGGAGCGGGCGGGGACGTTCGACGGGGCCTGGCCCTACCTGGGCTTCCTCGCCTCGGTGGCCGGCGTGACCGATCCGCTGGACGAGGCAGTGACCCGGGCGTACTGGGTCGGTGGCGAACTGCTGGACAGGGTGCGACCGGAGGAATTCGCCGCCTTCGCCCGGGCGACGTTCGGCGGTCAGCGCGGCGCCGACTGGTCCTGCCTGGCATCGACTACCCCAACTCCGTTGCCGCACCACAGTTTTCACGTGTTCGCGATCTACCCGTGGGTCGGGGTGTTGCGGCGCACCGGTTCGCCGAAGGCACTGGAGGTGCTCGACCGGTGCCGTATCCGCTGGGGCACGATCGAATCGGTGGACGGTGACCTGGTGCGGGTCCGCAGTCGTCCACTGACCTGGGACGGCGCGGTCATCGGACTCGGCGAGCCGCTGCCGCAGACCGCACGATGGGCGGATCAGGGGCGCTCGCTGCTGCCGCGGGTGGCCGTCGACGATGTCGTGTCGCTGCACTGGGAATGGGTGTGCGACGTGCTGACACCGGCCGAACTTGCGATGCTGCGACGGCTTACGGATCGGCAGTTGGCGATCACCAACGACTTGACCGGCCGATGACCGAGCGCGTGCCCGTGCAGGTCGTCGTCGACGACGCCGTCCTCGGCGGTGACCTGGCCCTCCCGCCGATCCCGCGGGCGGTTGTGCTGTTCGCACACGGCAGCGGCAGCAGCCGGCACAGCGTACGCAACCGGCACGTCGCCGACGCCCTGGTCGACTTCGGTGCCGCAACGCTGCTGATGGACCTGCTGACCGCGCGGGAGGAGCGGATCGACCGGCGAACCCGTCAATACCGTTTCGACATAGGACTTCTCGGTCACCGGCTGACCGGCGCCGTCGACTGGCTCACCGCCGATCCGCGCACCGCGCAGCTGCCGGTCGTCACGTTCGGGGCCAGCACCGGTGCGGCGGCCGCCCTGATTGCCGCGGCCGAACGGGCCGATCGGGTGCGCGGGGTCATCTCCCGAGGCGGCCGGCCCGACCTCGCCGGTGAGCATCTCCCGCGGGTGCGGGCACCGGTGCTGCTGATCGTCGGCGGACGGGACCCGCAGGTGCTCGAACTCAACGAGGCTGCGGCGGCGCGCCTGTCGACGTCGGTCGAACTCGTCGTGGTGCCGGGTGCGACCCACCTGTTCGAGGAGCCCGGCGCCATGGAGGTGGTGATCGAGCGCGCGATCGGTGCGCTGCGGGTCTGGTTGGCCTGACGTCACAGGGCACTGGCGACGTCGGTCTGGCTGAAGTCCGTGCCCTTGAAGAGAAGTGATGCCCCGAGCGTCTGCGCGAGTGCATAGCTGAAACAGTCGCCGAGATTGAGTGCGGCCGGATGGCGTCCCTTGCCGAAGCGGCGCCAGGCCGCGAGCGCCAATGCGGCGTGGCGTTCGTCGAACGGTTCGATCGCCACCGCGAGCCGCGCCAGCAGAGCGCGAAGGTCGTCAACCGCCGCAGGCCCTTGGCGAGACTCGATCACGATGCCGAGTTCGACCTGAGTCGCGGCGGAAAGTACCAGCTCGCCGGTGTAGCGCACCATCGCCGCGGCAAACGCCTCTGCATCCGGCTCACCGAGGATCACCGCGGCCACCGCCGAGGTGTCCAGGACGACCAGGCTCACCGGGGCAGCCCATGCTCGTCGTAGCCGACAATTTCGTCGGCAGGGCGATGATCGAGGACTTCCCGCTGGCGTCCGCGGTGGATGAACTCGTCCAAGCCATCGCCGGCTGTGGTGAGGGCCTTGCGAGCGCGAATCCGGTTCAGGCGCTCCTCGAGAGCGCGGCGGGTCGCTTCCGTGATGGACTCTCCGGCCTCGAAGGCCAACTCTCGAGCAAGCCGATCCGCCTCGGGATCCTTGATGTTGAGCACCATCCTTCCATCCTAGTAGGAAGAAATCATCCAGCTATGGAAGACACAACGACGGTATGGCCCCGCCACGGCGAGCGGTCATTCACCCAGGGCGAACCGCATCGGATCGGTGTACCGGCTGACGCCGTCCTCGTCCCGCAGGTAGAAGGACACCTCCACCGCCGGGTCGTCCAGGTCGTACACGGCGTGCCAGAAGGTCCTGGCCATCGGGACCGGGGCGGTGAACCGCACCGCCGCGAACTGGTCCCGGATGTCGTCCCGGTCGACGAGCGCGCCGGTGGAGACCAGGCCGGCCAGCGTACGGAACCGGTGGTAGGTCAGCGCGGCGGTGCCGTCGAGCATCGGATCGTCGGGCAGTTCGGTGCCCTCCGGCCACCGGTGCAACAGGTGGTTCGTGCACACCGCCCGCGCGCCCGCGGACGGCTCGACGATGAACTCCTTGTTGTGCCCGGGGGAGTACTCCCAGACGAAGGAGCGACCGGAACGGTCGGCCACCAGGAAGTGGCAGGGCACGAAGAAGTAGTACTGCTTGGCCAGCAGCAGTGCCTGCTTGGCCTCGTCCACCGTCGCGCACGTGTCCAGCAGGTAGCGGACGATCTGCTGCTCCGACAGCCCGACCTGGGCGACGACACTCGGCTCGGGCGAAGGGGATTCGTTGTCGGCCATCAGGCTCACCGCCAGCCCGGCCGAGTTCACCCCGTCCATCGCGCCCAGCACGTCCATGATGCCGATGGTGATGGATGAATAGCCTTGTCGCGGGTGCAGTTCCACCATCCACGGATCGGATGCGAGCGGGCGTTCTCCGGGAGCCGCTGCCCCACGGGTGATCTCGCCGTAGGTCAGAGTCGGGAAGTCGAAGTTGCGGGAGAGCAGGCTGTGCCCGTCCTTGGTCCCGGCGCCCGGGTAGAACACCGTCGAGCATCCCGCCGGCAGTTCGTAGGTGCCGAGCCAGGCGAGATCCCAGGCGTCGTCGTCGGGGTCGACGCCCAGGGCATCGCCGACGCCGCGCATCCGCTCGTGCATGGCGGGATAGTTCGCGGCGAACCAAGTCCGCCGCGCCCGCTGGACCGTTGGGTTCGGCGCGGGGGTGGGGGCGGCCTCGGCACCGTGCGCATGACGGGCCGCCGTGGCCAACGCCCGACCGATCTCCCGATCGGTTCCCGTGGCGCTGATGTGGTGGACGGTGAGGAAATCGGACGGCGTTCCTCCGGCGACGATGGTCGTGGTGGTGGTCATCGAGTTCTCCCTCGGCGTGTCGCTCCCCGGATGTACTACGTTCTCGCAGTACCATGCAGATATGGTGCGACGTCGTAGTACTTCTGTCAAGGGCGCATCGGGATCCGATGCGCAGCGATATGCGGCCACCCACCCCAAGCCGGACCCGGAGGACCCGGCGGCCGTGCCGGCGGACGAGAACGTGCTGTTCGCCCTCTGGTCGGTCGGCCGAGCGGCCACCGGGCTGCTCGACGGGCTGCTGTCCCCGGCTGGGCTGGATGCCGACGAGTTCGCGATGTACTCGCTGCTGCTGGCCCGCGAGCACGTCACGCCGACCGAACTCGCCCGCTGGTCGTTCGCACCGGCCACGACCGTGTCCAGCTACGTGAAACGGTTCGAGAGGCGCGGTCACGTCGAGCGCGTGCCGCACCCAACGGACCGGCGGTCGTACTCGATCCGGCTCACCGACGCCGGCCGAGCCACCCACCTGGCCGCCGCCGAGCGGTTCCTGCCGGCAGTTCAGGCGGTCGACGCCGTCCTTGGGGCGGAGGAGCGGACCGTGCTGGCGGCGCTGCAGCAACTACGTGCGGCCGTCGACGCGGTCCGGGCGGCGGGGACGCGAACCACCGTCCCGACCCGACCCATCGAGTGAATCCGGTGCGGCGCGGTTCGGGTCCCCGAAGCCGCAGGACATTCACTCGACCCGAAGGTCAGGCCCTTCTGACTCCCTCGTCCACCACGGAACGCACGACCCGGGCCTGCACCTGCGACAGCGCGTCGAGCCGGTCGTCGACGGCCAGGGACGTCAGGAGCAGGGCAGCTGCATCGACGGTGCGGTCCAGGTCCGAGACTTGGACCATTGGACCCGCAGCGGCCGCATCGCTCCCGACCACCACGTCGAGGGGAGGGCCGTCGGCCGCCGATCCGAACGCCGGGTTGGCGATCCAGCCCCCTCCGGCGGCCGCGCCGGCGGCCGCCCTCACAGTCGGCGTGGCGATGGGCCCGCGAGCGGCCGCGCGCGGGGCGGGAACGGGGGCTCCGCGCGACGGTGGTGCGGACGCCGGTGCGGGCGGGGGTGGAGCCATCGGCATGGCGGCCGACGACCGAACCGCTTCGGGCGCCTGCGGTCTCGCCGCCACATCGCGTGCTGCCGCGGGCGGGATCGCATCGAACAGGCTGTCCGGCCGCAGACCGAGCGCATCGGCAAGGGTCCGCATGGCCGGCGCGGACGGCATCCGGTATCCGGTCTCCAGCTGCGAGATGTAGGGGTAGGACAGCCCGGTCGCCTCGGCCAGGTCGCGCCGGCTCATCCCGCGCCGTTCCCGGGCCTGGCGGAGCATCTCCCCGAACTCCTCGCTGCCTGTCTTCGTGGACTCGGCCATCAATGCTCCTTGCATAGCGTTGCTCTGAGCATTACGCTCTGAGTAACAGCATAGCCCAGGATCACGACCCGGAGGAAGCCATGCACATCGACACCCATCTGGACCTCGACGTCGTCGCGTTCGAACGTCAGGACGAGATCTCCCTGCTCGTCGAGCTCACCGCGCCGGCCGCCGCCATCGACCGACCCCGCCCGCCGCGCACTCTGGTGGTCGTCCTGGATCGGAGCGGATCGATGCAGGGCGAACGGCTTTCGGGTGCCAAGCGGGCACTGGGTGAGCTGATCGACCGGCTGGACCCGCAGGACCGCTTCGGGCTGGTGACGTTCGACAGCGGGGTCCGGGTGGACATCCCGGCCGCGCCGCTGGCCGACAAGGCACAGGCCAAGCAGCGGATCGAGGCGGTGCACCCCGGCGGCTCGACGGATCTGGCCGCCGGCTACCTGCGCGGCGTGCAGGAGGGCCGGCGCACGGTGGACGGTGCCGGCGGCACGATCCTGCTGGTCAGCGACGGTCACGCGAACACCGGCATCACCGACCCGGAAGCGCTCGGAGCCGTCGCGGCGAGGGCGTCCGCGGACGGGATCACCACCACCACGGTAGGTTTCGGTCTCGGCTACGACGAACGGCTGCTGAAGGCGATCGCCGGCGGCGGGAACGGCAGCGAGCTGTTCGCCGAGCACGCGGACCAGGCGGTGGCGGCGATCTCGGGCGAGCTGGACGGATTGCTGTCGCAGACCGCCCAGGCGGCGTCGTTGCTGGTGCGGATGACGCCGGCGTGCCGCCGGATGCGGGTGGTCAACGAGCTCACCTCGGTGCCGACCGACGACGGCGTGCAGATCGAACTCGGCGCGTTCTACGCGGGCGAGGTGCGGCGCCTGGTCATCACGTTCGACGTCCCCAGGATCGCCACGCTCGGGCTGGCCCAGATCGCCGACCTGGACTTCACCTGGGTCGAACTGCCCGCCCTGGTCCAGCATTCGGTGACCGTTCCGGTGCACGTCAATGTCGTGCCGGGCGATCAGGCGGCCTGCCGCATCCCGGACCCGACGGTGCGCACCGAACTGGCGTTCCTGCGCACGCAACAGGCGAAACGAGCCGCGGCCGAACGGATGTCGCGAGGCGATGCGGGCGGGGCGATGGCCGAGATGCTGGCGGCCGGGTCGATGCTGCGGACCGCGATGGCCTCTGCACCGATGGCGATGATGAGTGACCTGTCCGAGGACCTGGCGACCATCGACCAGCTGACCACGGAGGCTGCGAGCGGTGACCTCTCCCGCGCGGCGAAGGCGCTCTCCGCGGACACCAGCCGCAAGTCGCGACGCCGTGGGAGCACCGCTCAAGCCTGAACGCCCCAAGCCTGCGCTGATCAGTCAAACTAAGAGTGACCGTTGCGCCGAATCTGGCGGCCGCGTCGGTCGAGATCCGCACTGCCGGCTGAAGAAGCCCGGCCACGTGGATCTCGACCCAGCCAACTCCGTGCCCGCCCGCCCGCGTCCATGTCACCAGCTGAAGAAGCCCGGCCACGTGGATCTCGCCGGCGACCCGGCCGCGACCCGGCCCAACCCAGCGGATTCACCCTGAAGGGACGGCCCCTGCTGGGCCGGTCCGCCGTTCCAACGCCCATTTTCGGTGCCGGTTTGTCCGGTTCCATGGGTTTTGGATCAGCGCAGACCCGCGGGACCGGGCCTTGGATCAGCGCGGTGCCTGCCCGCCGCCAGTTTCACGGTGGGTATCGCGCGCACCGTCGCCAACGCCAGGACCGTCAGCCCCAGAACGAAGTAGACCGGCCAGACTTCGTCACGCAGCCGGGCCAGCTCGCCGAACACCAACGCCACCACGGTTGCGACGACGCCGATCAGAAGCTGGCTGAAGGCGATGTTGACGGATCGGTGCTCGGTCACCGAACGGAGCAACCACACCCGTTGCCCGGTGTAGACGACCTGCGCGGCCACCGCCGCGATCGCCAGAATGATGCCGAACAGCCAGTTCTCGGCCGGTATCACCCACTCGTCCGCGGCGATGCACAGCAGGGCGGCGACGATCGTCAGCGCGCCGGCGAACAGGTAAAGGCCGCGCACGGTGGCGGCCTGCCGGGCACGCGACCAGGCGACCGCGTAGGTCACCAATCCGATCGCGGTGAACGCGACGATCAGGTGCAGGTTGCCGACGGCGTCGCCGTGCAGGGCGGCGCCGTGCGCGCTGAAGAACGCCGTGCCCAGCGTCACCGAGACGAAGCAGGTCTGCACCAGCAGGAACCTCACGAACCAGCGGTGGCCACGAAGCTGGCGCCAGCCGATCCGCAGAACCTGCCCGAGTGTGGTCCGGTCCCGGTTGTCGACCGGCGGGGCGACGATCATCAGGCTGAACGGCACGGCGACGGTGAACGCCACGGCGCCGGCCCACAGCAGTGTCAGGTGCGAGGACAGCGCGTCCGCTTCACCGAAGACCGCCAGTTGGAGCACCGTGATCATCAGCACCACGGCGGCACTGATCGCCGACTGCAGGACCGGGAGCGCGCCGTGATGGTGCGGCAGCAGCGATGTCGCCATGGCGTCCACCGACCACACCGAGGCCAGCCCACCCAGCAGGCCCAGAAGTGCGGCGGCCACGACGAACACGTATTCCATCGACGAGCCGGCAAGGTGGCCGCCCAGTGCGTCGCCGGCAGTGATGAGACCGGCGAACAGCGCGGTCGCGGCCAGCAACAGCCGGATCGGACCGGTGGAATGCAGGATCGGCGCGACGAGAGTGCCCACAAGATAGGTCAGGGTGGCGGCCGGGTAGATGAGCGAGGCCGCCAGCGGGGAGCCGCCCACCGCGATGCAGATGAACGGCAGCACCACGGCCGTGGCCGTGAGCTGGTTGGCCAGGCTCACCGCGGACGACTGCGCCAGCATGACCCGGAAGTTCCGGTCGTGCGGGATGTGGTGTCGCCCGGTCGAGACCTCCTTCGTTACTGATGGTGATCGATCCTGAACCCCCTGTGACATGTGCGCATTCTCGCCCAAGATTCCCGGACCCGCCGCCGGACGGCTCGACGCCCGACCTGGGGTTCCGCGGCGGGTGCACCCTTAGGTCACGGGCCCGGCGGCACGGTCACCGGGCCAGGCACGAGCCCCACCGCGAGCTGTCCGAATTGCCGGCATCGGACCGACAATGGGCCAATGAGCGACGGCCGCCTCCTCACCCCCGGATTCGTCATGCTGATGGGGTCGGACCTGGCGTACTTCCTGGCGGCCGGGGCGCTGCTCGGCGTCACGCCGTTCTTCGTGACCGGCCCGCTCGGCGCGGGCCCGGGTGCGGTGGGCATGGTGATCGGCGCGTTCAGCGTCACAACGCTGCTCATCCGCCCGTGGGTCGGCCGCTGGTCCGACGAGTTCGGCCGCCGCCAGTTTCTCGTCGGCGGCTCGGTGGTTTTCGCCGGGACCGTGCTGCTGCACCTGGTGGTCACCGAGGTGTGGCAGCTGGTGCTGGTGCGGATGGCGCTCGGCGTCGCCGAAGGCGCCTACTTCGTGGCCGGTTTCGCCGCGTTGGCGGACCTGGCACCGGCCGGGAGGGAGGGCGAGGCGCTGAGCCTGGGCTCGGTGTCCACGTTCCTCGGGATCGCCGTCGGCCCGGTGGGTGGGCAGCTGGTGCTGGACGCGGGCGGCTTCCGTGCGGTGTGGCCGGCGGTGGCCCTCTGTGCCGGGGTTGCCGCCCTGCTGGCACTCGGGGTGGGCGAGACGAACTCGGCACCGGCAACGCCGGGCGGGCGCCAGCCGCTGATCCATCGACCTGCGGTCAGGCCCGGTCTCGCCCTGTTCTGCGGAGTGGCCGCATCGGCGGGATTCCTGGCCTTCGCCGGCCTGCACGCCGACGCGCTGGGCCTGCGGCAATGGAGCTCGGTGCTGCTCGCCTACGGCGCGGTGATCGTGGTCGTGCGGATCGCATTCGCCAGGGCCATCGACCACTGGCCGGGACGGGTGGTCGCGATCGCCGCGCTCGGGTTGTCGGCCACCGGTCTGATCGTGGTCAGCGTCGCCGCGACGATTCCCGGCGTCATCGCCGGTGCCGTCGTCGTCGCCGTCGGTGCGGCCCTGCTGACGCCGGCGATCTTCGCACTCATCTTCTCCGGGGTGGAACCGTCCCGGCGGGGGGCCGCGGCCGCGACCGCGTCGGTGTTCATCGATCTCGGGCTGAGCCTGGGACCGATTCTGGTCGGAATCATGGTGCGCCAAGCGGGCTTCGCGGCGGGGTTCGGCGCCGCGGCCGTCCTCGCGGTGGCCGGGGCGGGGATCGCGGCCACGGCGAGGACGGTTGCCAGGCCCGCCTGAAGCGCCGGGCCTGATGTGCCGGGCCTGATGCGATTCAGCGGCGGCGAATGCGCAGGCGCCGCAACCGTGGCGGGGTCGGAAGCCGGCGCCGGCTCTCCACCTCCTTGAGCATCTGGTGGTGCATCTTCAGGTGATAGTCGGGATGCAGGTACATCGGGGACTCCTCGGGGTTGTGAAGACGAGCGGTGGATCAACGGGCGTCGACGGTGAACGGGGCGGTGATCAAGCGACCGTCGGCGAGCCGGAACTGGCTCCACAGCCGGTAGCTGCCGGGCCCGTCGAGTTCGGCGTGCACGCCCAGGTCGGGGCCGAAGGTGGTTCCGGGAACGGCGAATTCGGGCCGGCCTTGGTCGTCACGGGTCTCCGCGTGCTCGTGGCTGAAGGTCGAGCCGTCCGCGCGCATGATCACCACGTGACCGGCGGCCGCCAGGTACGGCTGCAGGTCATTGAGCGGTCGTCCGGAGGCTTCGTCGGTCAGGGTGAAATGCAGGTCGGACAGACCGGACGCGTGGGCGTCACCGGACAGGTCGACCCGGACGCCGTCGACCACCACGGACCGGGGACCGACGACGGGTCGTACCGGCGTGGGAGCGTCGCCGGATACCGTGACGACCCGGCGCTGGTGCAGGTCGGACATCTCGCCCTGCCGGCGGAATTCGGTGTTGACGATGTACCGGCCGGGGGTCGGGAACACCAGGTCGACCGTCAGCTCTGCGGGCCGGCCGGTTGGCACCGGGTGCACGTGCGCGAAGGTACCCAGGTCCTCACGGGTGGCGATCAGGTGCATCCACGCCTCGTGGCTGCGCACGACATCCGTGACAGGATTGCCGGTCTCGGTGTCGGTGACGCTGAGCACCAGCCGGGTGGGCTCGCCCGCACGGGCGCCCTCGGGCATGTCCAGCCGCACGTCGATGCCGGCGTCGCCGGTCTCCTCGGGCGGGACGTCCGCGGTCATCATCACGCTCATCGCCGGACGCATCGGCATGCCTGCACCCTGGGTCCAGGCAAGGACGCCGTTCATGCCGCGCTCGGCGAAGTCAATCCGGCTGACTGCGGTCAGCGTGCCACCGATCAGCAGCGCGACGATCGCGACCGTGGTCAGGTACGACCACTGCGCGAGCCGCTCCCGCAGCGGCGGGTGCAGGATCTGCTCGGCGGAGTCCGGTCGGTCGAATCTCCGCAGCCGTAGCGCGTTGGTCAGCACGCTCACCGAACTCATCGCCATCGCGGCCGAGGCGAGCACCGGGTCCAGCAGCAGGCCGTCGAAGGAGTACAGGGCGCCGGCCGCGACCGGGATCAGCAGCAGGTTGTAGGCGAACGCCCAACCCAGGCCCTGCTTCATGGTGGCGACCGTGCGCCGGGACAGGGCGATGGTGGACACGATGCCGCGCAGGTCGCCGCCGACCAGCGTGACGTCGGAGGCGGCAATCGCCACGTCGGCGCCGGTGCCGATGGCGATGCCGACGTCGGCCGTACTGAGCGCGGCGGCGTCGTTGACGCCGTCGCCGACCATCGCGACCAGCTGCCCGTCGGACCGCAGACGGTCGATGGCGGCCGCCTTCTCGGCGGGTCGGACGTCGGCGAGCACCCGGTCGGCCGGGATCCCGACCTGCTGCGCCACGGCCGACGCGGTGTCGCCGGTGTCGCCGGTGAGCATCCACACCTGCAGGCCCAGCGCGTGCAGCTGCGAGATCGCTGCCGCCGACTCCTGCTTCACCGGATCCGACACGGTCAGCACGGCGGCGCAGGCGCCGTCGACGGCAAGGAACATCGCGGTCGCGCCCCGCCGGGCGGCCGCGGTGGCAACCTCGGACAGGTCGGCGGTGCGCACACCGTGGGAGGTCAGCAGGGCGGCGTTGCCGACCAGCACGGACTGGCCGTCGACGGTCGCCTCGATGCCGAGGCCCGGAACCGCCGTGAACGCCTGTACTTTCGGCAGCGGCCGGCCGCGGGTGGCCGCCACGATCGCCTCGCCGACCGGATGCTCGCTGCCGGTCTCGGCGGCGGCGGCCAGCACGAGCACCTGGTCCCGCGTCCAGCCGGCGGCGGTGTGCACGCCGGTCAGCGCCGGCCGGCCGGCAGTGATGGTGCCGGTCTTGTCCAGCACGACCGTGGTGAGCCGTCCCGCACGCTGCAGCGCGTCGCCGTTGCCGATCAGGATGGCCAACTCGGCGGCGCGCCCGGTGCCGACCATCACCGCGGTCGGCGTGGCCAGGCCGAGCGCGCACGGGCAGGCGATGATCAGCACCGCGATGGTCGTCGACACGGCCATGGTCAGCCGGCCGGTGTCCGGACCGAACAGCACCCAGCCGCTGAAGGTGACGGCTGCCAGCAACAACACGATCGGGATGAACCAGGCCGAGATCCGGTCGGCCAGACGCTGCATCGGCACCTTGCCGGCCTGCGCATCCTGCACCAGCCGGACGATCTGGGCCAGCGCGGTGTCGGCGCCGACCGCGGTCGTCCGGGCGATGACCGACCCGGTGCGGTTGGCCGTCCCGCCGATCAGGATGTCGCCAAGAGCCTTGTCCACCGGCAGGCTCTCGCCGGTGAGCATGCTCTCGTCGACCGCGGTCGAACCATCGGTGACCACGGCGTCCACCGGAACGGTGTCGCCGGGCCGGATCCGGATCAGGTCGCCGACGACCACCTGGTCGAGCGGGATGTCGCGCTCGGTGCCGTCCCGCAGCACCCGGGCGGTGGGCGGGGCGAGGTCGATCAGCGCGGTGATCGCGGCCGTGGTGGACCTCTTGGCCCTGGCTTCCATCCACCGTCCGGCCAGCACGAGAGCCAGGATCACCAGGGCGGTTTCGAAGTAGACGTGCAGCGGCAACCCCCATGACTCGGCGAGCCCCGGCCACAGCGTGACGAACGCGCTGTATCCGTAGGCGACCGTGGTGCCAAGGGCGACGAGGGTGTTCATGGTGACCGACCCGTGACGGGCCGCGGTCCACGCGGACCGGTAGATGTCGCGGCCGGCCCAGACCATCGTCACCGTCGCCACCACGAACACCGCCGGCATCAGCAGGTCCATCGTGTCGATGTAGAACGGGACGTACATCAACACCATCAGACCCAGCCCGGCGGCGAGGGTGATCTGCCAGCGGCGCTTGAGCCCGCGCAGTTCCCGGTCGTCGTCGGTGCTGTCGGGCGGTGCGTCCGGGACGGCCTCGTGCTGCACGGTCGCGGTGTAGCCGGCCCTGGTGACCGCCCGGATCAGGCCATCCGGGTCGACTTGCGCCGGGTCGTAGCTCACCGTCGCGACCTCGGTGGCCAGGTTGACCTGCGCCTGGGCGACACCGTCGAGCCGGTGCAGGGCCCGCTCGACCCGGCCGACGCAGGACGCGCAGGTCATGCCGCCGATGTCGAGCGTGCACTCGGCAGTCGTCACCGGGGTGGTCGTCACCTGGGTTGTTGTCACGGTGGCGGTCATGGCAGCAGGGTGTAGCCGGCCTCGTCGGTGGCCGCGGCGATGTCCGCCCGGTCGACAGCCTGGTTGGTGTGCACGGTGACGGTGCCGGAGGCCAGGTCGACCTCGACCCGCACGACGCCGGGGACCAGGCCGATCTCCTGCTCGACGGCGCGGCGGCAGTGCTCGCAGGTCATCCCGGAGACCCGGAACGTGGTGCTGGCGACGAAGGTGCGTGGGGTGTTGCTCATCATGACGTTCTCCTCAGTGATGGTGAGAGTGGTTGGTCGCCGGGGTCTTTCCGCCCGGCACGGCGAACAGCGCGAACAGGAACAGGACGGCAATCACGCCGGCGGTGGCGGTGAAGGCGGCCCCGTAGCCGCTGATCAGGCCGGTGCGGGTGGCCAGGTCGCCGGCGACCGCGGTGAGCGCGGCGACACCGAGGGCGGCGCCGACCTCGTGCCCGGTCATCAACAGACCGGAGGCCAGGCCCGACTTCTCGTCGGGCACCTCGCTCATCGCGGCCAAGGAGATCGCGACGAACATTGGCCCGACCCCGGCGCCGACCAGCAGCAGTCCGGGCAGCACGTGCCAGGCATAGGCCTCACCGCCGGCCCCGGCGGCCAGCAGCAGCACACCGGCGGCCATGACGACCAGACCCTCCAGGATCAGGGCACGGGCACCGACCCGGCCGATCACCTTGGACGCCACCATCGCGGTCAGGGTGATCGCGCCGGCCAGCGGCAGGAACTGCAGGCCGGCAACGACGGCGGACGACCCGACGACGGTTTGCAGGTACAGCGAGCACAGGAAGATCGCGCCGACCACGATGCCGGTGACGCCGGCCATCACCACCGAGGCGGACACCAGGGAGCGGATCCGCCAGGTGGAAGGGGGCACCAGCGGGCTGCGGCTGCGCCGTTCCAGCCGCGCGAACGCGGTCAGCAGAATGGCGGCGAGGGCGAGCGAACCCCAGGTGCGCGGAGCGGCAAGGCCTGCCGACCGGATGGACTCGATGCCGAAGACGAGCAGCAGCAGCCCGCCGACCAGGGTGACCGCACCCGGCACGTCCAGCCGGCGCAGCGCACCCGGCCGCGACTCGCCGGAGGCGACAATACGCAATATCGACGCGATGACCGCGATTCCGATCGGCACGTTGATGAAGAACACCGCCCGCCAGCCGAACGCGCTGGTCAAGATGCCGCCGAAAAGCACCCCGGCCGCGATCCCGAGGCTGCCGACGGTGCCCCAGACGGCCAGCGCGGTCTGCCGTTGCCGTCCGGAGTAGCTGGTCATGACGATCGACAGGGCGGCCGGGGTGAGCAGCGCGGCGCCGGCACCCTGCGCGGCCCTGGCCAGGATGAGCATGAGCGGGTTCTGCGCCATGCCGCTGACCAGCGACGCCACGGTGAACAGGGCGACACCGGCGAGGAACGCGCGGCGCCGGTTCATCAGATCGGCGATGCGACCGCCGAGCAGCAGCAGGCCGCCGGAGAGCAGCACGTAGGCGCTGATCATCCACTGGTAGTCGCCGGCCGACAGGTGCAGCGACTCGCTGATGCTGGGCAGCGCGACGTTCACCACCGAGACGTCCAGGATCACCATGATCTGGGCAGCGATGGCGATCGCGAAGACTGTCCAACCTCGTCGCGGCTCGTCGTGTGGATGCTCGGGTGGTGCATGTTCGGTGCTGGGATGGGCCGACATCTGTCCTCCTCCATGGGGTCCGGTGCGTGTTCCGGGGCGCGTTCACCGTCCTCGCCGCCGCCCACCGGTGGCGCCGGTGAAATCGCCGGGATCTGGGCGGTACCTGGACCTGCGGCACTGGGTACGGTCACGTCGTGCTGGCCGGACGGGACGCCGAACGAGCGTCGATCGCCGCGCTGCTGGACACCGCGGGAGCGGGCGGCGGCGGGGCGCTAATCCTCCGCGGCATCGCCGGGTCCGGCAAGTCGACCCTGCTCGCGGCCGCCGTCGACGACGCGGCCGGACGGCTGCGGGTGCTGCGCACGTCGGGGGTGGAGTCGGAGTCGCCGCTGGCGTTCGCAGCCCTGCAGCGGCTGCTGCGCCCGCTGCGGTCCCGGCTCACCGCACTGGCCGCGCCACAACGCCTCTCGCTGCAGGCCGCGCTCGGTGAGGCGACGGGCGAGGGTGACCGGTTCCTGGCGTTCCTGGGCACGCTGAACGTGCTCGCGGACGCCGCGGACGACGCGCCGCTGCTGGTGGTGATCGACGACGCGCACTGGCTGGACGAGGCGTCCGCGGCGGCGCTGCTGTTCGTCGCCCGCCGGTTGCAGGCCGAACGGCTGGCGATGCTGTTCGCCGTCCGCGAGCCGCACCCGTTCGACGCCGACGACCTGGCCGTCCTGACGCTCGGTGGGCTGTCCGGGTCCGCGGCCGACGCCGTCATCGGCGAACGGTCCGGAGGTCCGGTCGACCCCGAGGTGCGCGACCGACTGGTGGCCGCCACCGGCGGGAACCCACTGGCACTCGGCGAGCTCGCCGAGGCGCTCGGACCGCAGCGGGTGGCCGGAACGGTGCCGCTGCCGACACGGCTGCCGGTCACCGACGGAGTCGAAAGGGGTTTCCTGGAACGGATCCGGCGGCTGGACGAGCCGGCGCAGCGATACCTGCTGGTTGCGGCCGCGGACGACACGGGACGGGCGACGACCGTCCGCGATGCCGCGGCCCGTCTGGATGCCGGTGACGACGCGCTCGACGCGATCGAACGCACCGGACTGATCAGCGTCGAGGGGAACGAGATCCGGTTGTTCCACCCGTTGGTGCGGTCCGCGGTGTACGGGGCGTCGACCAGCGCCCAGCGCCGGGCCGCGCATCGGGCGCTGGCCGACGCCCTGGCCGGCGATCCGGATCGACAGGCATGGCACCTGGCCGCGGCCGCCGATCGGGCCGACGAGACGGTCGCGGCCGCATTGTCCGGCGTGGCACGACGGGCGACGGAACGCGGCGGGCATGAGGCCGCCGCCAGTGCTTGGGCCCGGGCCGCCGAACTGACCGCCGACGCCGCAGTCCGAGCGGGCAGGCTCGCCGCAGCCGCGCAGGCGGCATGGATGGCGTCACAACCGATCCGGGCCCGTTCGCTGACCGACGCTGCCCTGGCTGACGCGACAGATCCCTTGCTGCGGGCGGACCTTCATCGGCTGAGGGCGCGGGTCGAGTGGAACATCGGGTCGCCGCTGGTCGCTCATCGTTCGTTGCTGTCCGCGGCCGAGGAGGTGTTCGACATCGACGTCGAGCGGGCCCGGACGATGACCCTGCTCGCGGCCGCGGTCGCCTGCTTCGCGCCGGACGGCGTGCAGGACATGTCCGCTCGTTCGGCGGTGCTGGGCGACCCGGCGCGGGCCCCGGAGCCGGCGGCCCGAACCTGCGCCAGGTTGCTGGCCGGCTTCGTGCATCTGCGGGCCGGCCGGTTCGACATCGCGGCCGAGCAATTGCGCCTCGCCATCGCCGACCGGGCATCGAGCGCGGACCGAGACGTGCTGGCCAACATGGGCATCGCCGCCTGCCAGCTGGGGGACGACGCGGTGGTGCTCGATCTGCACGCGCTGCTGCTCGCGCAAGCCCGCGAATCGGGCGCCCTGGTTGCGGTCGCGCACGCGCTCACCCGACGAGCGTTCGGCGAGATCGCCGTCGGCGACTGGGCCGCCACCGCCGATGGCGCCGCGGAGTCGCTGGATCTGGCATCCAGCAGTGGCCAGCCCGCGCTGACCCAGCTCCCGCACGCCTGGCTGGCGTTGATCGCGGCGTTGCGGGACCGGCCGGAGGTGTCGAGCGCGCACATGGACGCGCTGGAGGCGATACCGGCCACCGGCGTGACCGGCCCGGTCGTCACCGACCTGGCGCGATGGTCGCGTGCGCTGACCGCGCCGTCGACGAGCAGCGCGTTGCAGCTGCTCGAGCGGTTGGACGGGTTCGTGGCGCGGCTGGCCGCGTTCGACCGGATCGAGACGGCGATCAGGGTGGATCGCCGCGACCTGGCCCACCGCTGGATGGCCGAGATGGAGGCTTTCGGCATGGCGGTGGGTGCCCGATGGGCTTTGGCCGCAGCGGGTTTCGGCCGTGCGCTGCTCAACGACGGGGATGATGTCGCGGCCGAGTTCGAGGCGGCCATCGCGAACGCCGATGGGCATCGGTTCGACCGCGCCCGGGTGCAGCTGGCCTACGGCGAGCACCTGCGGCGCTCCCGTCGTCGAGTGGATTCGCGGGCGCCGCTGCGGGCGGCCCTCGAGGTGTTCGAGGACCTCGGCGCAGCACGGTGGGCGACCCGTGCCGCGCAGGAGCTGCGGGCGTCCGGCGAGACGGCCCGCCGCCGGGACGGCGTCGCCGCGGCGACGCTCACCGCCCAGGAGCGCCAAGTGGCCGGCCTGGTCCGGCAGGGCCTGTCCAACCGGGACGTGGCGGCCCGGCTGTTCCTGAGCCCGCGCACCGTGGACTTCCACCTGCGCAACGTGTTCGGCAAGCTCGGGGTCGCCTCCCGGGCCGAGCTGACCGCGCTGCCCGCCGGTGCCGCCGGGCTCGGCTGACCGATTCGGACCGGCCGGAACCCGGCGGTTTTCCCGGCGAGACGCCGGCGGGCCGAGTCCTAACGTGCCGGTGCATGAACCTGCTGCCACCAACGGGAGAACCCATGACGCACCACGACCCTGCGATTCTCGACGTGCTGGTGATCGGCGCCGGGCAGGCCGGCCTGGCGACCGGCTACCACCTGGCGCGGCGGACCGACCGGTTCCTGATCATGGACGCTGCCCCGGAGATCGGGCACAGCTGGCGAACCCGGTGGGATTCGCTGCGGCTGTTCAGCCCGGCCGAGTACGACGGGCTGCCCGGCATGCCGTTCCCCGCGCCGGCCGGCACGCACCCCGGCAAGGACGACGTCGCCGACTACCTGCGGGCCTACGCGGCACGGTTCGAGCTGCCCGTGCGACTGTCGGTGTCGGTGACCCGGCTGCACCGCGAGGACGGGCTGTTCGTCGCGTCCGTCCCGTCGGGCCAGCTGCGGGCCCGTCGGATCGTGGTGGCCACCGGGCCGTTCCAGAAGCCGTCCGTACCGTCGATCGCGGACGCCGCGCAGGTGCCGCAGCTGCACAGTGCCGACTACCGGCGTCCGTCGCAGATCCCATTGGATGCAAGGGTTCTGGTGGTCGGTGCGGCCAACTCCGGCCTGCAGATCGCGGCAGAACTGGCCGCCACCCACCGGGTGACGGTGGCGGTGGGATCGCGCCCGCCGGAGCTGCCGCAGCGGATCCTGGGCCGGGACCTGTTCTGCTGGCTCGACCGGATCGGCTTCTTCACCCTGCCCGCCGACGGCCGGATCGGTCGACGGCTGCGAACCCGCGGGGACCTGGTCATCGGCACCCGGTCCGGTGCGCTGCGCAGGCGAGGCGTGCGGTTCGCGCCGCGGTGACGGGTGTCGACGGAGGGTCGGCCCGGTTCGCCGACGGGTCCCGCACGCAGGTGGACGCGGTGGTGTGGGCGACCGGCTATCGCCCGGACTACGGCTGGCTACACGTGCCCGGAGTGGTGATGGACGGCTCGATCGGGCATCGGGCCGGCGTCACCGACGTCCCGGGACTGTCCTTCATCGGGCTGCCGTGGCAGACCAGCCGCGGGTCGGCGCTGCTCGGATTCGTCGGCCGCGACGCAGCCGACCTGGTGGGGCGGATGTCGTTCGATCGAGGCAGTCGTCGGCCCGAGCGGGCGAGCGTCGCTCGTTGAGGGGACTACACCGAATCGACGGGCCGCAACACCGCGACCGGGATGACGCGGCCCGCCTTGTCGGCAAACTTCTGCACCTCGGGGGCTTGGGCGAGGATCACCTCACGCCACATCGAGTCCCGCTGCACACCGGTCAACTCCTCCCGCGCGGCCTCCAGGTGGCGGGACATCACCTGCACCTGGGCGGTCGGCACGGCCCGGAGGTTCTCGAACCAGTCCGGGTCGCGGCGCGATCCGGACCCCGTTCCCCAGACCACGAATCCACCCGGCACGTCCAGGTACCGCACGCAGGTGGAACGCGCGATCCCGGTCCGTCGGCCCGGAGTCGTGATCATCAGCACGGTCACCCGGCGGCTGCCGCTGGACAGCCTGCCGTTCAACGTCCGATAGAGCCACACGGCGAATCGGTTGCCGGATCGTGTGAAGGCTCGCTGATTCGCTGGCATCTTCGCCTCCGCCGTGCCGATCGGTTCCTGTGTCGACCGGTTCCTGTGTCAAGTCGGCACGGTGGCATCGTCCCGTATCGCCGATTCGCGGTGAACGAGGTTCGCCCCAGTTCTGACCCGGGGCAGACCGCGGGGACGTTTCGCCACGCGCTGCGAGAACCTCCGCAAACCGGACAAGCCAATCACGTAGGGTGCGCAACCATGCACAGAAATGGATCGCAGTCGAGTGGGTTCGTGAGGGCAGCAGGGATACTGCTGACGGTCGCGGTCATCGGAGGGTGCAGTTCGACCCCGAGTTCGAACTCCGCCTCGACGAGCGCGGCGACGACGAGCGCGGCGACGACGGGTGCCGCGGTGGGTTCGAGCACCGAGCCCACCGGATCGACGCTGCCGGCCGAGGCGGTCATCGGGCTGGATCGGGTTCAGCAGGCGTTTCCCGAGCTGACCAAGGTCGGGGCGAACGGCGCGGACGGAACCGCGATCGACAATCCGGCGGCGAGCCGGGCCGTGGCGTTCGTCGACGAGTCAGGCGAGAAGAAGGTCACGATCTCCGTGGGCCTGTACGCGAGCCCGCAGGCCGCGAAGGACGCGTGGGCAATCGCCGTCAAGGCAAGCGAGGACGCGCCCGGCGGCAAGGCCGGCACGCCACCGCAACTCGGCGAGGAGGCATTCGCGGGCACGTCGCAGGTCGGTGACGCCATGCACTACGGGCTCGGCTTCCGCGACGGGCGGCTGATCATCGCCGCGACGTATGCGGGCCTGCCGGTCACCACCGAAAACTCTGACAACCTGATCGCGCTCGCCGGGGAGGAACTCGCCGCCGCCAAGCAGGCGCTGGGGGCCGAGGCCACCGGCTGACCATCACCCGCGGGCCGTTCCGGTGCTCGAACGGCTCACCGGTTGACGTGACCACCCCCTGCCGAGTGAAGGTTGGCGATCGCCCGGCGGGCCCGAACCTTCGTTCGCTGGACCGCCGACCGATCACGAATGGTTCGATCCCGCCGCCGCCGGCGAACGTGGCCCCCTGACGATCCTTCACTGCGCGTCCGGGCTCGCTGTCGCCGGAGAGTTCGCCTCGCGCCACGCATCCCAGATCGCCGGTCCGAGCCGGCCACGGTCGGGAACGGCCAGGCCGGCGGATCGGGCCCACCGGCGAACCTCGGCGGTGCTGGGCAGCGGGGCGTCGGGGGCATCGGCCGTCTCCGGCTCGGTGTCGACGCGGTCGGTGATCGCGAGTTCGGTGCTGGCCCAGGCGTGCGCGGCGGCGAGGTAGCGGTAGGTCCATTCCTCGGCCAGCTGACGGTTCTCGGCAAACACGATCGCGACAGTCGGCCAGCGGACCTGCATCTCGGCGAGCCCGTCGGCGATCACGGCCGGCCGCACCCGGTCCAGCTTGAAGATCTGCGAATACCGGTCCTCGACGACGACCGCCGCCCGCGGCAGCGTGGCGAGTTCCCCGACCGCGAAGCGCAGCGTCCCGGTGATCAGGCTGGAGACCAGATCGGTCAACGACTTGCGTTCCACCGCGGCGATCAACCGGTCGCCGACGATCGCCCCGTAGTCCCCGCAGGGCAACGCTCGCCTGGTGATGCTGACCTGCTGGGTGGCGAAACGGTAGGCGTACTGCTCGCGGGTGTCGACGACGATCTCCAGGTCGGCGATGCCGGCGGCCCGGGCGGTCGGTGTGGTGACGTTCGGCCGGGCCTGCTTGCGGGTGCGCGGCGACTGCCAGAACACTACGTCGCGGCCGCGGGCGGTGGTGAACACGATCTGGGATCGGTTCTCCCGACCCCGAGCCAGCACCAGGTCGATCGCTGCCCCGCGCCGCGCGACGGATCGAATCGGCGCCTGCTCGACGATCTCGGGATCGTCCGGCCATTCGCCCGTATCCACCGGGTGGCAGTACAACGCCTTGGTGCGGGGCCAGGTGCCGGACGTACGGAACACCATCCCGCCGCCGAGCGGCAGCCGCATCAGGTAAGGCAGCCGCGAGTCGGGATCCGGATTCGCGGCGATCAGCAGGTCGGCCATGACGTCCACGGATCCTACCGATCGCACGTGCCCAACCGGACCCGCGACCGGCGATCCACAGGACTCGTCGCCAGTCGCGGGCCAACGGTTTCGCTCAGCGGGCGGGTGAGGTCATCCAGGGCTGGTGCAGGTCCAGGAAGGTGATGTCGTCCATCAGATCTTCCGACATCGCCTGGGCCATCTCCGGAGGCGGCGTCATGCTCTCCCGTTCGCGGGCCTCGGCCTCCGAGGTGAAGTACACGGTCTCCACGAAGGCGCCGTCGCCGTGCAGCGCGACAGTCGCGCCGATGATCTCCGGGCGGAGCCGGTGCATCTCGTCGGTATAGCGCTGCATGAGTTCTCGCATCCGGCCGGCGTCGGATGTGTGGCCCTCCATCACCTGCACGAATCCCGCGTCGTCGGAGCCACCCTGCATCCACAGGTCGACCTGCGGGCAGTCGAAGAACGTCACCGGCCCGTCGAAGCACTTTTCCGTCTCGGCCCACCAGGCTCCCTGCTCGGGCCGCTCGCTGTTGCGGCGGGCAGCCCCGGCGGACTCGAACCGCACGGTCGCCACGAAGGTGCCGTCGTCGGTGATCCCCCCAGTCGTGCCGAGCCATCCGATGGCTCCCGGCTGCAGGTCGCGCCCCCATCGGTCCATCGCATCGCGCAGGCCCTTCGAATCCGCCACCTTGCCCTGGATCACTTGGATGAACATGCCGCTGCCTCCTCGGTGTGAAAGCTGGGCGGGACCGGGTGACCTCGTCCGACGGGCTCCATCGGCGGAGAGTCCGCCGTTCATCACCTTTGTCCGGTTGACCGCGCAGCGCAAGGCATTCGTCGGTGCGACTGCTGCGTGGACGCCGGATCGGCCGGACGGGTCAGTGCGCGATCAGGTTCTGTGCCTCGTCGGTGGCAACACCCGTGTCGTGGGACGGCCGAGCAGGAGGCGGCGCCGGGGGAGTGTTGCGTTCCAGATAGCGCAGGAGCTCGACCGGGAACGGCAGCACGAGGGTGGAATTCTTCTCCGCCGCGACCGAGACGATCGTTTCCAGCAACCGGAGCTGCAGGGCACCCGGGGTGTCCGCCATCGTGCCGGCGGCCTGGGCCAGTTTCTCGGACGCCTGCAATTCGCCCTCGGCGGAGATGACCCGGGCCCGGCGTTCCCGTTCCGCTTCGGCCTGTCGAGACATGGAGCGCTTCATGGCCTCCGGCAGCGCGACGTCCTTCACCTCGACCCGGTCGATGTGAATTCCCCAGTCGAGCGCGGGGCTGTCGATCATCAATTCCAGCCCCTGATTCAGGCGCTCGCGATTGCTCAACAGGTCGTCCAGTTCGCTCTTGCCGATCACCGAGCGCAGCGACGTCTGCGCCACCTGCGACACCGCGAACATGTAGTCCTGGACATTGATCGTCGCCAGCACCGGGTCGAGCACCCGGAAGTACACCACCGCATCCACCCGCACCGTCACGTTGTCCCGGGTGATGCCGTCCTGAGCGGGCACCGGCATGGTGGTGATCTGCATGTTGACCTTGCGCATCCGGTCCATCACCGGTGCGATCACCGTCAACCCTGGCCCGCGGACGCCCTCTCGCAGCCGCCCGAATCGGAACACGAGCCCCCGTTCGTACTGCTGGACCACCCGCGCGGACATCGCCGCCACGGTCACCATCAGCACCGCCGCCAACGCGATGACAAGCCACCAGAGGTCCATGTCGATCAGCCTCCGACCGGACGCACGACCCACCACCGTCGAGGCTAACCCTGCCTCGGGTCGGGCGTTGCCGGTTGCGGGCGACCGGATGCCGCGCGACCCACGCGCGATGCAGCCATTCGGGTGAACCGTGGGTCGGTCCCGTGATCGACACGTGGAGCATCCGTCCCGTCACCAAGGGGGATCCGACCGTGCGCTTCGGTCGGCTCCATGCACGGGTCTTGACGACGGGGGATGACATGTTCAGCTTGATTGCCGGGAGACGAGGCAGGCCTGCGGTTTCGCGGTCGTCCACACCGGGGTGGAACCGATGAGCTCAGAGCATCTCGCCGATCTTGGGTCGCTCGTGCTGGCCCTCGCCGATGCCGACCCGGCACTGTCCGAGGACGCCAAGCTGCTCATCCTGAACGCGCTCGACGTCGGTGCCAACGCGTTCGACGTCGACGCAGCCGAACCGTCGCCCGATCGACAGCGGCCCGTAGCGGGATCGCCCACTTACCTGAAGTCCATTCGGGTCAAGGGGTTTCGTGGCGTCGGAGCAGAGGTGCAGGTTCCGCTGCGACCCGGTCCGGGTCTGGTGGTAATTTCCGGGCGCAATGGCTCCGGGAAGTCCACCGTGGCCGAGGCGTTGGAGCTCGCGCTCACCGGCAGGAGCTACCGCTGGCTCAACCGCACCGCCGTCTGGACGCAGGACTGGCGCAACCTGCACGACGGGACGGACACGTGTATCCGGCTCGAGCTGGCCGAGGAGAACGGTGGACCCGTCGTCGTCGGCGTCGACTGGGCGGCCGACGCCGACCTGGCGGAGAGCTCCAGCTGGGTGCAGCGGGACGGCGCCAGGCGCGAGTACGGCGACGACCCGCTCGGCTGGGCCGGGCCGCTTGAGCGGTACCGGCCCCTACTGTCCTACGACGAGCTCGGCGGTGTCCTGGACGGGCAACCGAAGGACCTGTACGACAAGCTGAACGTGCTGCTGGGGCTGGACCGCATCACCGAGGCGCAGAAGGTCCTCGACGGGCGGCTCAAGCAGCTGCAGGGTCCGCAGCAGGAGCTCAAGGAACACACCTCCCGGGTCAAGGGCCTACTGGCGGACTCAGACGACGAACGGGCGCAGCAGACGGCGAAGCTGCTCGGCAAGTACAAGAAGGACATCGCCGCCGTGCAGGCGCTGGCCGTCGGTGCCCAGGCGCAGCCGCCGGAACCGATCCGACGGCTGCGCCGTCTGGCCGAGCTGTCCGTGCCGAGTCGCCAGCAGGTCGCCGAGACCTCGGGCCGGCTCCGGTCCGCCGTCGCCGACCTGGCCGCCCGGGCCGGCCGGCTCGACGAACGGTCCACCGTCCAGGCCGAGCTGCTCGACCAGGCGTTGGCGCTGCATGACGCGCACGGCGACCAGAACTGCCCGGTCTGCGGGACCGGCGTGCTCGATTTCAACTGGGCGCAACGCACCCGTGAGACGTTGCTGCGAGACAAGGCCGCCCGCAGCGAGATGGCCACCGTCCGCGCCACGCTGGCCGCCGCCCGCCGGGACGCGCGGGCCCTGATCGACGGCATCGCAGCACCTTTCGAGATGCAGGACTTCGACATCCCCGAGCTGACGAGCGCGCTCGAGGCGTTCGAGTTGTGGACGGCCGCCCCCGACGACGATCTCGCCTTGGCCGATCACCTACCGACCGGAATCGACCTGCTGACCGACACCTACGTCGCGCTCCGGGCTCGGGCCGCCGTCATCGTCGCCGAGCACGAGGACCGGTGGGCGCCGATCGCGGTGCAATTGGCCCGCTGGGTCGACCTGGCACTGCAGGCGGAGGACGCCGCACCAGAGATGGCGGAGGCGAAGCGGGCCGCCGACTGGCTCAAGGCCAACACGGCGACCCTGCGCAACCAGCGGATCGCGCCGCTGGCCGACCGAGCCCGGCACATCTGGGCGACCCTCCGACAGGAGAGCAACGTCGACCTCGGCGCCATCCGGCTGGAGGGCACCGCGACCCGGCGGCACGTCGAGCTGATGGCGTCGGTGGACGGCGCGGAGGCCGGCGCCCTTGGCGTGATGAGCCAGGGCGAGCTGCACGCGCTCGCGTTGGCGCTGTTCCTGCCCCGGGCGACCGCCCCGGACAGTCCCTTCCGGTTCATCGTGCTCGACGACCCGATCCAGGCCATGGATCCGTCCAAGGTCGAAGGGTTCGTCAAGGTGATCGCCGAGTTGGCGGACGACCGGCAGGTAATCGTGCTGTCGCACGACGACCGGCTGGCCGACGCGGTGCGCCGCTCGTCGATGAAGGCGTCGATGTACGAGGTCACCCGCGGGGCCAGGTCCGAGGTCACCGTGCGGGAGGTCCTGCATCCCGCGCAGCGGTACCTGCAGGACGCCGAGGCGCTCATCCGCGACCGGGCGGTGCCGGACGCCGCCAAGCAGCGCGTGCTGCCCGGGCTGTTCCGGATGGCGTTGGAATCCGCTGCGTACGAGGTGTATTCGCGGCATGCGCACGGCGTCGGGACGCCGCGGGTGGACGTCGAGCAGCGCTGGGAGATCGAGCGCACCCTCAAGAGGCGTCTCGGGTTGGCGCTGCGGGCGCAGACCGACGGCCAGACGACCAGCTGGGTGCAGGCCGGCGCCGCGCGGTCGCGGGCGTTCCACGTCTGCAACAGCGGCGTGCACGGCGGGGTGCTGCTCGACATCGACGACATCAGATCCGTCGCGGTGGCCATTCGGGACCTGCGGGCGACGCTGTCATGACGGGTACTGCTCCTGTCACCGGGCCGGTGGTCCTGCTCGACCTGGCCGACGCGATCCTCGACGGATCCATCACCGTGCCCGGTGCCTGCGCGGCCCGTGCCGCTGCGGTCGTCGCCCGGCAGGTGCTCGAGGATGCCGTGGAAAGACGGTGCCGGGAGCTCGCCGGCACCAGCGCGCGGCCCACGTTCCGGTCGCAGCTGATCCTGTTGCGTGAGCTCGGTGATCCTGTCGTCGCCGACAATGCGCGGGTGGCGTGGGATGGGCTCAGCCGGGCGTGTCATCACCATTCGTACGAATTGCAGCCGACCGCTCGAGAGGTGCGGGGCTTGGTCGATGTGGTAAGGAATGTCGGGGGTAGGGGATGACGACATTGATCGGGGACCCGACAACGGGAGGCAATGGCACGGGCGACGGGCCGGACGCGTCGCGCAGCTCGAGCCAGGTCGTCCTGGAACTGGATGCGGTGGGAGTCCTCTCCTACGCGTTCGCGCACAACGGAGTGCCGGTGGTGCGCCAGGTGTTCATCACGAATGCGGCCGGTCGACCGATCGAGGGCGTCCGGCTCGATATCGAGATCACCACTGTCGACGGTCGGCTGAACCGACCGTACACAAGCGACATCGGTTTGTTGGAGACCGGTCTCACGCCCGTTTCGACAGTTGACCTGCGTTTGGACCCGGCGCGACTGGCCGACCTGGAGGAGCAGCGGCCGGGCACGATCGCCGCCCGGCTGACACTCCCGGGGCTACCAGTCCGATTCGCCAGATCTCGGCCAGGTGCAGCGCAGCGACACCATTGCGGAGGCGATCTATGACGCGATGTCCGGCGTGGGCATCAACTACATCGATCCGCCGGCCAGCTGGGACGTGGAGGGTCAGAAGATCCGCACTCCACAGCAGGTGCTCGAGGGTCGACAAGGCACCTGCCTCGATACTGCGGTCTCATGGCGACCGCATTCGAGCAGGCCGGCCTGGCTGCCGGTGTTGTCCTTGTTCAGGGCCACGCCTTTGCCGCCTACTTCCGAGGTTCGAAAGCCCGCGACCTTGCACGCCGATGCGATGCCGTCATCTCTGACTGGGAGACGTTCGCCGGCCTCGTGGACAACGGGATCCTGAGGCTGGTCGAGACCACCACGGTGACCGAAGGCCTTGCACCTGGCCTTCGCATCTGCGACGCAACGGAACAACGGCGTCCTGTCGGACCGCGCCGGCGAATTCGATGCCCTCGTGAACATGGTTCGTTCCCGCGTCAGTGGCGTGCTACCGCTGCCGGCGCGGGTCTTTGGGAATGATGGGACGACCACGGTCGTCGAGTACCGACCCGTCGAACACGGAGTCGCGGCCGCCACGGCTCAGGTCCGAGACGGTGGTGGCCAGCGGGTCCAGGACGACGCGCCGCCCCGGATCCAACGATGGAAGTCCGCGCTGCTCGACCTTTCCGAGCGCAATGCGCTCATCAGCTACAACCCGCGGCGGCACGGCATCGACGTCATCGCCGCGAAGGGCACCCTCGGTCTGATCGAGGACAGTCTGCATCATGGCCACGGCCTGACACTGAACGGCCACGACAAGATCACCGAGATCCATCGAGCGACTGGGGCCCGCACTGCTGCCGACGCGGGTGCCAGTTACCTGCGCGCTGAACTCGTCGACGCACGCACCCTGTTCGTAGGTCTCGATTTCGCCGGCTACCGCACCAAGCTCCGCACCCTGGCCTCGAACGCCCGGCGCGAGCAGGAGGAATCGGGCGCGAACAGCCTCTACCTCACGCTCGGTTCGCTCGTGTACTCGTCCACGACGACCCCCCACGGCGACCTGGACCTTCAGGCGCCATTGATCCTGGTTTCGGTGAAGCTGGTCGGCGGTGGCCGTCGCCCGTACCAGCTCGTCCTTGACGAGGCCGGTGCATCCACCTGCAACGTCGCGCGTCGCAGCCGTGGGTGAGGAGGCACAGGTACGCGTCGTCGCGATGGCGGAACACGTTGATCGGGGTCCGGCAGATCCGGCCGGGCCGTCGTCCGCGGTGGGTGATCACGCCGAACGTCGGGAGCCACCCGGCGATCGACGCAGCACCGGATCCAGTAGTGCGCCGCGGCATACCGAAAGCGCTACATCCGGGTCCTGCCCACGACAACCACCATGAGCGCACGTGGTCGACCGTCCTCAGGCCCCGGCGAGCACCTCGCGCAGCCGCTTCGCGAACGCCTCCGGCTGCCCCGACTGCCCGAACTCACCGCCCAGGAACCCGGCGTGGTGACTGGGGAACTCCGTGAGTTCGACGCCGAGGGCGGCCGCGGCCGCATCGGTGGTGCGCCAGGTCAGCGTGTTCCGCGACTCGACACCCGCGGCGAGGACCACCCGGGTCGGCGCCGCCCGCATGGCGGCGATGTCCGGACGGTACGCCGTGATCGCGTTGGCCACCCCGGACAGCAGCGGGTCGTCGCGCGACCCGTCATCGTCGGTGGGCAGGCCGAACTCGGCCGGGTTCGGCGCGGGCGCCCGCAGGTACTCGTCGGTGAACTCGCCCTGCCAGGCGGTCAACCCGATGAAGGCCGCCATTCCCGCGCCCCAGCCGTGATCCCGGTACGCCTGTTGCACAGCCCGTTCCGCAACGAACGCCCGGTCGGCATCGGGGAGCAGGCCGATGACGGGGGGTTCGTGCGCGACCAATGTGCGTACGTCGTTCGGGAACCGGGCGACCAGGGCCAGCGCGGTCACCGCCCCACCGCTGCTGGCGAACAGGTCCACCTGCCCGCCGATCCGACCGATCACCGCGTGCACGTCGCCGGCCTGGCCCTCGGGTGTGACGTCGGTGCGGCCGTCCTTGCGGAGGGTGCGGCCCACGCCACGCGGGTCGTAGGTGACCACTGTGCGGTCACCGAAGTAGCCGGCCAGGGTTACGAATCCGGAGCCGTCCATCGGCTGGCCGATCATGAACAGCGGCACATCCGTCGGGAGCGACCCGCGGACGTCGTACACCACGCTGGTCTCCGTGGTCTCCACGGTGTGTGTGATCGGCGCGGCCGCGCTCGTCGTCATCGGGGTCCTCCTGGCAGGTCCGGGGTCTCGTTCTCAAGGTCCACTCGATGTGACAGACCGTTGAACCTTCACCGAATCATCGCTCGCCGGCCGACGAACGTCGCTGCCGTCAGTCGTGGCCAGCCCATCAACAACCGCCAGCACAATTGCCACACTGCAAGTGATGCAGATCACAATGAGCGAATCTTGCGCACGGCGACCGGCCGTCCCGCCCGTGTACAGGACGGCGGCGGTGTACACCAAGGTCGCCACGAATGTGCCGAGCACCAGGGCGATCACGGTCACCACGGTGCTGGTGATGTCGTTCATCACGGCGCGGGCGTCGTCGGCGGTGCCCTGGAAGGCCGGCCGGGTCAGGATCGAGTCTGGCCCGACGTCAAGGTTCCCACCGCGAAACCCGTCGGTAGCGCGACCAACGCGCTGACCCGGGGCAGCACCTACAACGAGCCGAACGCGTACTCGCGAAGCGATTCCCGGTTGATCATCGCAGAGCTCCTCACGCGCGTATCCGGCCACACTACGACCCGTCGCTGCGGACCTGATCACGGGCCGATCGAGATCGTGCGACTACCCGGGAGCCGATTCCAGCAGCCGCGCGCGGGCAGCGAGCCGCGTGCGAACCACTGCCCGGTGGTCACCCGCCGCGCTACCGATCGACGGCTTCGACGAGGGACCCGGCCTCCCGACCGAATCCAATGGCACAACGGTGATCTGGCCAGACGGCAGACAGCAGAGCAGATCGGGTCGACAGCTGTTTGGAGCCGGTGACGCTCCAAGCACGAGCCGCACGTCGCGCAGCTGCGTCGACAGCGCCGCAAGCTCGCCGATGCGCCGAGCGATGTCGGCCTGCTTCTCGTCGATGAGATCGGCGACCCGTGCTCGCGTGCCGGAGCAGTCGACGCCGCGCCAGACCGCGAGCAACTCGGCGATCTGGTCGCAGCTCAGTCCGATGGTTCGAGCGCGGTGTATGAACAGCAATCGGTCGGCGGCGTGTTCGTCGTAGTTGCGATATCCGGTGGAAGTCCGCGCCGGGGCGACCAGCAGCCCGATCCGCTCGTAGTAACGAACCGTCGACGTCGGCACGCGGACCCTGTCCGCGAGCTCGGAAATCCGCACACGCCCAGGATAGGCGCCATCGAAGCCATTGGAGTGGCCGGCGCGTCCGGATGCTTGACCTTGCACCCGGGTTCAAGGATTACCGTCGCCGGATCAAGGGTCGCCGACCCCGACGAAGGAGCAGGAGATGACCACCTACACCCGGGACAACACCGAGATCGCCATCGACGTCGAAGGTGTCGGACGACAGCACCGCGCATCGGCTGGGGGAATGGTCGTCGCCCTCGAGCGTTGGGTGGCCGGTCTGGACACCGCCGAGATGTTCGCCGACCTCCCGGGCGGGGCCTGCCAGGAGCCGCACTTCGGTTACGTGTTGAAAGGCGCCGCGACGGTCCGCTACAACGACGGAGGAACCGAACGACTGAAGATGGGTGAGGCCTACTACCTGCGCCCGGGCCACAACGTGCATATCGATGAGGATGCCGAGTTCGTCGAGTTCACCCGAGCGAACGGAGCTCCGGGCATCAACACGATCGAGGCATGAGGCGGCGCCAGCCGACCCGGTCGGGCACGGCCAGGCCGGCGGCCATCTGATACCGGTTCATCGACAGGCTGACGTGCGACCGCACCGGCACCGGGGACTGCTGCTTGAGTCGAGCCGGGTGACGATGTCGATGGCGTCACCGTCGACCTGGTCGACACCGAGCCAGGCTGGCGGTGATCAAGCGCCGGCCGGACGGCACCTCCACCCGAGGCAAACCCCGGGGTGAGGGGCAGGCAAACCCCGTTGTCCGCCCGACCTCACCGGCGGAGGATTGGCTCAGCATCACGGCACCCGCGCCGCGGAGTCGCGCCGCTTCGCCCGGGCGCCGGTCGAGGACATCGCAGGAGGCACCCATGGCACCCCTGTACCAGGTCAAGGTCGCGTCGAGCATCTACATGGATTCCGACGGTACGTTCAGCAGCTCCGCGGCGGCCGGGGTCCCGGTGATCCCATCCAGGGCGTTCACCCTGCCGATCGATCCGACCAAGGTCGCCACGGCGCTCACCGCAATATCGGACACCGTCAAGAAATACACGGACAGCAAGAACACCGAGTCGCTGTTGCTGCGCCGGATCGGCATCGCGGGCGAGGCGCTGAAGATGTTCCAGCAACTGGGCAACCTCACCGGTCAACTCGCCAAGTTCGTTCCCTACGTCTCGGCGGCGGTCGAGGTGCTGAAGGCGTTCAACATCCTCTCCGGCGGAAGCGACACGGTTTCGCCCGCCATGCAACAGCGTTTCGACCAGCTCAACCAACTGATCATCGCCGGCCGGCGGCAGTGGGCCGACGTCACCTCCGCCGGGTTCCAGAACCGGGTGCTGACGTCCCTCGACTCCGTCACCCGTTACGCCGAGCAGACCCTGGTCTGGGCGAATGTTCCTGCGTCACAGGTCAACTGGACCACGTTGGACGCCGAGCGGACGTTGCACCGGACGGTCAGCCTGCAGGATGCCCACAGCGATCTGCTGACCTTCCTGAACCCCAGCCTGTGGCAGTCGGAACGGCAGGGCCGGGACCCGGACGACCCCGAGCGCACGTTCGACCCGCTGCGTCCGCTGTTCCTGGCACTGCCGGACGAGAACGACGTCTGGCATCCGGCGCCGGGGGAGCACGAGGGCATTGCCGTGTTCTTCGACCATCGGATGTTGGTGCATGTCGTCCCGTCGCTGGTCGCCAGCTACCTGACGATGATCCGGACGCTGTTGCCGGAGTTCCGCTCGGTCGGCACCTACCGGACGAAGCTGCTGGCGGTCGCGACCGAGATCGAAGCCTTGATGGACATGATGCGCACCAAGAACCTCGCGCGGACCGACTACTCCGGAATCAGCCTGGCCGACCAGGGCGAGCTGTTCGGGATCCGCATCCCGGGGCGGTTCGACATCGGCGGGTACGACCTGGCGGCGTCGCGCACCCTGCCGTACGGCTGGACGGAATGGCCACAGACCGGATGGTGGGACACCTCGGCCACGGTGATCGACGTCGGTGCGCTCACCTTCAACTGGCCGATCCCAAACCTCGACGACGCCGGCCGCAGGGCCGCACTGGAGGCCGAGACCGCCGTTCGGTACGGCCAAATGCTTTACTCCAGCGGCTATCTGCAGCTGGCTCAGGCAGCGGCGCTGTTGCGTCACCTCTCGGTCGCCCCGGACGTCAGCGAGACGGTCGCCGCCGGCTTCCACCCGACCCGCGGACCCGTCGAGATGACGAGCGCGACGACGGTGACCAGCCGACCGGCGTTCCCTTTTCCCGAGCTCACCACACGGGCCGACCGCCGGGACTCGAAGGTGGTGGTCGACGCGGTCATCCGGACCCAAAGCCCGTTGAACTCCCAGCTGGACCCGCTGCCCTACCGGGTGTATCTGCGGACCCTGCCGGCACGTACCGCCGACTGCCGCTCCGACTACTCGACGACGTATTGGACCGGCCGGGACCCGGGTGACCAGGGTCGGGAGCCGTCGCTGGTGTGTCACTACACCGGTGCCAGCCTGGATGATCATCTGGTCGTCGAGGGCATCTCTCCCCGTCAGGTGCGGGCCAGGCCGGATCTGCGGGTCGTGACCCTGACCGCGGACACGTTCCAGGTGTGGCAGCCCGTGCCCGATGTCCTTGCCCGGCAACCTGTCTCCGATGCGGTTCGAGAAGCGGTCGTCACGAGCGTGAGCACCGCCGCCGGCACGAAGGTCCCGCCGCAGTACGTTTCCGCAGTGGACCGGATCGTCGACCTGCGCCGTGGCGTCGACCTGTTCATCCCGCCGCAGTCCGGCGATCCGGTGTCCATCACCGCGCCCACCGATCGCGAGCTCGGCCCCGCGACCGTGCCCGAACCACACGGCCAGCGGCGCAATCTCGCTGCCGGGCGCCCAGTCTCGATCGCCTATCGGTATGCCTGGGACGGCGCCCGGCTGGACCTTCACCTGGAGGTGCCGGCCACGTCACCGAACTTCGACGTGTACCTGGTCGTCGAAGAGCTGATCGTCCGAGACCAGCGGCGGCACAATGCCTTTCTGCTGCCGATGGTGCCGCAGATCACCTACGTCCCCCAGTCGTTCCTCGAGCGGGAGGCCGAGCAGTCGGCCAAGGCCCAGGCGTTCTGGACGGATCTCAATCGCCGGTACGCACTGAGCGACCGGGTCGGACCGGAAGATCCCATCATCGGAGCGATGGCGCGCAGCGTGCGGAACGCCGAACAGCGCATGGCCGTGGCGGAACTGTTCCGGCAGCATGCCCCGGACGTCCTCGAGCGAGCGATCGCGGAATGGGGGCCGGTGAGCTGACGACGCGCCTCCGGTCGCTCGTCATCGACTGAAGGCTGTGCGGCGCCAGGCACGTCGAATCGCCGCACAGCATTCAGCCGACGACTACTCCACGATCCGCGGGCACCACACCGGCCGAGTCTCCGCAACCCTGCGCCGATGGGCTCAATGACGGGGTGCCTGTTCGACGGCTCCGATCTGTTGCAGCAGCCCCAGCTGATCAACCAGCCCCCAATGCTCGACGATCTGCCCGCCGCGCAGCCGAACGATGTCCATCACCAGGAACCGGACCGGGCTGCCGGTCGGTTCGATTCCCATGAATTCGCCGTTGTGTACACCGGAGAACGCCTTGTAGGTGACCACCTTGTCTGCCTCGGTAAGCTGGTCGATGATCTCGACGGCGAAGTCGTCGAATGCCGTGCGGAACATGTCGAAGATCGTCTTGACCTCGATCGGGCCACCGGGGGCGTTCGGAAACATCGGCGTGCGATTGACCAGGTCCGGCGATATCACCTCGTACAGCACGTCCAGATCATTCCTACCCTGGTACTCCTCGACGAACCTCTTGACGATCGTCTTGTTGGTCTCGCTCATGGTCCCTCCCGGGTGCTCTGCCTCCGTCGTCCGTGGCTCTGTGAGGATCGTGGACGGCACGCCCGGTTCGCGTGGGTAGAACTACCAATCCTCGGGTGGGCCGAGCAGGCCGTGGGACATGGCGTACATCGCGACCGCGGCCCGGCTGGACACGCCGATCCGGGCGTAGACGTCCTGGACGTGGTGTTCCGCGGTACGGGGCGAGATGACCAGCAGCTCGCCGATCGCGCGGTTGGAAAGCCCGCGCGCGACCAGGCACAGCACCTCAATCTGTCGATCGGTCAGTCCCGCAGGCCTGGTACGGGCGACCACCGTGCCACCGTCGACGGCCGCGAGAACGGCGCGGACGGCGTCATCGTCCAGTCGCCCGGCCTTCACCTCCGCGCGCAGAAGTGCGGCCGCCCGTTCGCGCGAATGAGCCCGCCGCCAGGGTCGTTCGGACACCAACGCCTGGTGTACGTCGGCCGCGGCCAGGACCCGTGCAGTCATCGACAATTGTGCGGCCGTGGCACCTCGGTGGTAACCGGACCCATCCAGCCGGTCGTGATGCTGGCCCGCCAACGTCGCGAGCGACCGGAGGGGTGGACACCGCGCCAGCACCTGCTCGCTGTGGTAGGCGTGCAACCGGACCTGCATCCAGGCGTCGCTGCCCAGGGAGCCCCGGTGTTCCCAGATCGCGGTCGGCACCGCTACTCGGCCGATGTCCTGCACGAATCCCACCCTTCGGGCCTGGGTGACCTGGTCGTCGCCCAGCCCGAGCGCTCGGCACGCACCGTCACCGAGGGCGGACACCGCCGCCGAATGTCCGTGCAGGAAGGGTGTTTTGAGATCCACGGTCTCTCCGAACACGCGGAGCACGTCCTCGATGGTCGAGGGCTGCACCATCGCGTGTGGCTTGGGCTCGGTGGCCAACAGACGGTCCGAAAGGTCCCCGGCAACGGCCGGTTCCAACAACTGTCGCGGTCGGCGCCGGAAGTCCCCGGCGATGGCCGGGTCGAGATAGCCGCCCGAACGCTGGTCGATCGCCGCGGCGGCCACCTCGGGACCTCCGATCCGATCGAAGTAGACGGCGTACCCGGCGACGTTCACCAAACGTGCGACCAGTGAGATCTCGTCTCCCCGCAAATGTTTCGGACCACCATCACCGTTCCACCATTCGAAGACATCTAGCAGCCCCCCGCGGACGCCGGCGGACAGGCCGAGCCTGCCGGCGATGATGGACGCGGTCTCGCAATTGGCGAGTGTGTATCCCTCGGTCATTTTCCGTGAATGCAGAAGTGCGGACCGCATGGTCCGGAACCGTTCGCCCGCCGGGGCCTCGCGGACGATCCGAGGCAGGTATCCGAACATGACCTCGCTCTGCCGCGTGAAGTCGGTCGCCAAGCCGGCCTGCTTGATCGAAAACTCGTCGGCGAACAGCTCGGTCACCTCGTGCGCGTAGGCCGTGCAACCGATGTGCTGTAGTAGCGCAGCGAAGAAGACGTCGGAAACCTCGGGCTCCGGACAGCCGGCACCGCGGGCCAGCTCGACGGCAACAATTGCCGTACGCGCCGCCTCACCGATCGGCAGACCCATGCCCAGGTCGGCGACGGCAGAGAAGCCGACCAGCAATTCGGCGAGCCGCGCCGGCGAGTTGGTCCCTGCCAGCTTCGGGTCGCCGGACGGGTTCACGTTTGAAGACAGTAGCCGCGCACGAGAGCGATGCCGTCGGGGCGCCGACTACCGCAACTGGGTCGTGGTCGCGCAGTCGCCCGCGCCGGGAGTGCCGATCGGCGAGGGTGACGCGCTGCTGTACGTGAAGAAGATCGGCGAGTGAACATGCACCGGGCTCGTCGTCGGCTGAATGCCGTGCGGCGCCAGGCGCGTCGAATCGCCGCACGGCATTCAGCCGACGACCCCGGGGCCCTGGTCGCGACCGTTGTCCCAGCTCCGCGAGGAACCGCGTGAACGAAACGGGCGCGGGCCCGATCGCCAAGCGCACGCCGCGCGGTGGCCATCGACGAGAACGGCCACACGGAACAGCGGTTCATCACGTTGTTGGATCCGCACTGCGATCCCGGACCGCTGCTGGAGATCCATCGCTCGGCCCGCCGTCACGAATCGCAGACGAAGACATCGAGCGTGCCTACGACCACGCCACGGTCTGGCTCGAGCTGGGCGACGACCCCGCCCGCGACCTTGCCTCGGTCCCGACAGATCGGGCAAATCCGCTTGAGCTCGTCTTGATCCACACGGTGGAGCTCGTCGAACTGGTGATCCACGCCATGGCACTTCAAGCCGACCGCGGCTACGAACCAGGTCAGGTCCAAGGACGACCCCGCGGTCGCGGCGGCCACCGCTGGGCGCCGCAGCCAAGCCCGTCGAGTCTGTGCGACTTGAACCAGCCCTGCAGGAGGCCGCGGCGCGACGGGCTGCGCTCGACGGGGTCACCGTCTCCGAGGTGATGCGCCGGGCACTACGGGAGTACTTGCGGACCGCATAGCCACGATGGCCGACCACCGACACCGTCCGATGCATGTAATATGCATGCATGGTGGCGCTCCAGATCCGAGATGTCCCCGCCGACGTTCGGGACCGACTGGCCGAATTGGCACGTTCCCGCGGTCAATCGCTGCAGGCGTACCTGCTCGCGCTGGTGACCCGCGACGCCGACCGGGCAAACAACCTCGCCCTGTTGAACCGGTTCGCCGATCGGACCGACGGCATCGGTGGGGAGCGAACCGGCTTCGACGTTGCGGAGGAGATCCGTCGGATGCGTGAGGAGCGCACCGACCATCTGCTGGCGGTGGTGGAGGGCAAGACCCGGTGATCGTCATCGACGCCTCGGTCCTGACCGGCGCGTTGACCGACGACGGCCAGTTCGGCAGCGCCTGTCGAGCCGAACTGGCCAAGGACGCACATTGGGCGGCGCCCGACCACCTGCTGGCCGAGGTCTTCTCGGCGATCCGCGGACTCCACGGGGGCACCAGGATCACCGACGGGCGCGCCGAGGCGGCGATCGACACGCTGGCCACCGCTGTCATCGACCGGATCGACATGGTCGCGCTGTTGCCCAGGATGTGGCAGCTGCGCCAGAACCTGTACGGGTATGACGCCGCCTACGTCGCCGCCGCCGAGCTTCTCGGCTGTCCGCTGGTCACGGCCGACCGGCGGCTGAGCCTCGCACCCGGTCCGCAGTGCGACGTGCTGGTCGTCGAGCACTGACCGTCGGCGGCCTCGGTTGCTGCGTGACCCCGACCCCCGCGGAGGCCTTGCACGCATCACACGAGCTGATGCTCCGCATGACCCGGGCGCTGCCCCCGGCTGGAGCGTGTCCCCGACCCCGCGGAGGACCCGCACGCCCCACACCGGCCCAAGCTCCGCATTGCCCAAGCATCGACGCTGGCCGCGGGGGGGGTTGCACCGGAGTCCGACGATGCGAGGTTCATGCGGGATCTCATGCTGCCGTGAGGACGCGGTCCGTTCCCGGTCACGGAAGGCGTGCGTCGACCAGGTCATCGATCAGGTGGAAATCGGCGAGGTTCAGCGTCAGCAGGGGCACCCGCTCGACGACCGCCGTAGCGGCGATCGCCAGGTCGAGCTGACGTCGACGAGGCCGGCCGCCACGTTGTGCGAACGCCGCCGAGAGTCGACCCCAGGCTCGGGCTACCTCAACCGAGACCGGCAGGGGATCGAATGTCGCCTCGACGGCGGCGAGCCGGTCGGTGCGCCGAGCGCGTTCGTCGTCATCGCGAGCCAGGAGCGTGCCGAAATGCAGCTCGGTGATGGTCACGACGCTGATCGCGGCCTCGACGCCGTTCGGCGCGGAGTCGGCGATGACGACCGAGGTGTCCAGGAGTGCTCTCATGAGCCGTACGGGTCGGCTGATTCATATGGGTCGACGAGGGCCGCATCCATTCGGTCGAGATCGTCCTCGAGTCCCCGTGGAGCGGGCCCTGTCCAGACGCGTTGGAGCGCAGGTCCGCTGACCCAACGGTTCTTTCGTACGGGGGACAGCTCGGCAACCGGGCGACCGGCCACCGTGATGGTCAGCGTTTCGCCCGCCTCGACGCGACGCAGCACCTCGCCGACCTGATTGCGAAGCTCCTTCTGCGGGATCGTGGTCATGGTTCAAGGTAGCAGTTCTGCTACCTGGGTGTGGCGACGACGAAACGTCGCCACGCGGCTCGCTCGCCGTTGGGGCGGGCCCGGCGCGTCAAGGAGGACACCGCACCTGTGGGCATCGCCCAATCCAGGGTGACCGACTCACATCCTCAGCATCGGCTCTTCGGTAGGACGTCATCCGGGCCCGCACGGCGACACTACCGCCGATCGACCTCGGCCGCCCCCGGCGGCAATACCCGAATCTCGTCGACAACGCCCCACCGAAGGGTCTGACCGCCGCCGGAATCAGCTCAAGCCCAGTGCGGCCCGCAGGCGGGCCGGGCTCATCGTGCCGGGCCGGCCGTCATCCTCGGGAAACGAGTCCAGGAGCCGGATGAGGTCGGGCCGCCGGGTCGGGTCGTTCGCGCACTGGCGCGGGGTGTAACCGGCCAGCGCGGGGATCGGATCGTCGAGCCAGGCCTGCTCGTACGTGGCGGTGAACTCGTCAAGGGCCGCGGCCACCGCCGGATCGGCAGCCGGGTCCAGGATGCTGGCCGGTGTCCCGGGCTGCCGCTCGGCCAGTCGCTGCATCGATGCGAAATCACCTGCGGGTTCACGGGTTTCACTCAGCAGCGTCGCCGCAGGGTCGATGCCCTTGATCGTGGCCAGGACCCGCTCGAAGCGGCCCCGGCTGTTGGCGTGGATCCGGAGCTCGTCGCCGTCCAGCTCGATGCTCGCGCGGATCCGCTCGATGCCGTGGGTGGTGACGTGCTCGAACCACCCCGGCTGGTCGTCCGGCAGATCGTCGCGCCGGTCGTACTTCTGATCCAGCGCCCTTCTCAGCGTCGCCGGGTCGGTGACCCGCAGGGTCGCGTCACACATCGTCAGCGACTCGCCCTCGGTGTTGCGCAGCTCCGGCGGCGCGAACCGGCGGGACAGGAACGTGATCAGCTCGATCGGGTCCGGTTCGTCGTCGAGCAACGCGATCAGCGCGTCACGTTCGCCGAGCGCGACCGGTTCCAGCCCGCCGAAGATCTGCATGGTCTCGCCCGCGGGAACGACGCGGGCGCAGTACAGCTGGCCCGGCCTCACCTGCTGGCTGGCCGTTCGTTCCCGCACGTCGTGGACGTCACCGGTGCGCACGTCGCGCATCGTCATCCCGCTGCCGCGGCGAACGGAGACCACCTCGTGCACCGACCGGTCGATGAGCAGCCATTGCTCGGCGAGCAGCCTTTCGTCGTCCGGCAGCAACGGGCCACGCCGGGACAAGAAGTCGGCGAACGCGCCTCCCTCGAACAGCACTGCATCCGCGACGATCGCGTCGTCGAGCGCTCGGAGCATCCTGTCCGGCGATCCCCAATGCTCCGCGCGGACCTGTGCGGCCTCAATCACCTCTACGGCCGCCAGGCCGTCGTGCAGGTCGGCCCCCGCCTTCTGGTACAGCCACGCCGCCCGCTCGGCCAGCGGCAGCTGTTCGCGGTGCAGGTGGCAGACCTTGTACTTGCGCCCGGAGCCGCACCAGCAGGGCTGGTTACGGCCGAGATCCGGCCGCGGTGGCGGCGTGAACTGCTCCAGCAACTGCACCATTTCGTTGTCGGCCGGCGTCCCGGCCCGACGGAGCGCGACAGTCCGCGCTCGGCGTCGCCGCGGTCGCTCGCGTACCGGGCCAACCAGAGCAGCGTCAACGGCCATGACGGGTCGAGCGATTCCGCGGCAAGAAGGGTCTGCTCCGCCTGCAAAACCGAGCCGAGACGTTCCTGTGCGATCGCCCGCAGCCAGCGCAGGGCCGGGCGCGCGGGTCGGGGCGCCATCGGTTCGACCGATTCGGCGAACAGCCCGAGCGCGGCGGCTGCCCGCCGGTCCGCAGATTCCGTTTCGGTCCGGACTGCGTCGGCGACGTCCGGATCCGCCAGGAGTTCCAGGATCGTGCCGACCGTCCGGCGTTCTCGGGTCGACTCCTCGCCGTCCGGACCGGAATCGTCACCGGCCGGTTCGCCCGTCCACGTGAGCTGCTTGATCCGGTCGGCGAGATCGCCGCCCTCGTCCCCCGACTCCAGCACGGCGTCCATCAGTTCGCGGACCTGCTCGTGCAGCCGCACCGTCGCCAACACGGCGAGCGCCTCGTCCTCGCCGAGTTCGTATCTCGACATGAGCGTGTTGATTCGCTGCTGCACGCGCCGGGCACCGAAATCGAACCCGGCCCGGGCGACCCAGTCGCCCTCCTGAACCAGACCTCCGGCCGACAGCGATTCGGTCAGTGGGGACCGACGGTTCGCGGAAGAGCTCGTCGTGGGTGGTGCAGAGCGTCCAGACCGCGTCATCGAGGTTGAGCGGGTCGTCGGGAGCTTGCGCGAGAAGGGCATCGATCATCACGGCGATGCCGGACGTCGCGACACCTTGCACCGCAGAGAGCTCGAAACCGTCGGTGGTGACTCGCAATCCGACCAGGTCGCCGGCAAAGACGTCCAAGCCGGCAAAGCGTCCGGGCTCGAACAACAACGCCCCCTCTGGGGGCACGGCACCCTCGGCCACCCCCGCTCGGCGAGCACGTCCTCGTCGAGGAAGGGCGACACATCCGCCACGGAGGATCCGTCGGTGAGGTGCTGATAGGTCGGAAGCTCGGTGAGCAGCGACAGCGGGGCCAGGTCGGCGTCGACGAACACCATGTCGTGCTCGGCCTCCGCCGCGCTCAACCGGTGGGTGAAGACCCGGCCGTCGAGCACGGCGGGCAGCCACACCCATCGCTCGTCGGACAGCGACATGATCGGGCCGGGATCGTCCTCGATGACGTCCTCGAGCAGGTCATGCGGGTCCGGCCCGAGATCGATCCCCTCGGCGACAAGCACATCCGACAGCTCGTCCCCGCTCAATGGACCGTGGGTCGACAGGGCCGTGACGATAGCGGCGGCGATTGCCTCGTGCGATGGGACGGCCATTGGGCAGAGGCTACCGTCACGCCGAACGGGCAAGCTGATTCACCACGAACCCGAAGACGCCGGGCAGTCGGTGCGCGGCCGGGACGATCCGGCGGCGCACGGCGGGCAGCTGGGTGGACCTGAGCAGACCCAGCGTGAGCGCCGCATGCCGTCGCCCGAGCCGCGCGGCCTGCGAGTCGTAGCGGCCGGGGTCGCCGGCCACCACCGCAGCCACGGCGGTCCGCGCCTGCGCCAGACCCAGGGCGATGCCCTCCCCGGTGAGCGCATCGACGTACCCGGCGGCGTCGCCGACCAGCAGGACGTGGCCCTGGACACGACCCGCGACCCGCTGCCGCAGCGGTCCGGCGCCCCGGACCCGGGTCAGCCGGCGGCCCGCGAGCCGCTCGGCGACCGCCGGAAACTGCCGGATCAGATCGTCGAAGCCGCACGGCTGCGATGTCAGCACAGCGATGCCGACCTGTTCGTCGGACACCGGCGTCACGTACGCCTCTGCAGTCGCCGCCCAGTGCACCTCCACGAAATCGGTCCATGGGTGGACTTCGGCGTGGCGACGCAGTCCGTACCGGCGCGGGGAGTCTGGCGGACGGGCGAGTCCGATCGTGTCGCGGATCCGCGAGTGCAGCCCATCGGCCGCGATCAGGTACCGCACCGGCTCGCCGTCGACCAGCAGGTGATCGCCGCGCTGGACCACCCGACGAACCTCCGGACCGGTCACGGTGATGCCGGCCCGCCGAACGCCGTCGAGAAGCGCCCCGTGCAGGACGGTTCGACGCACCCCGAGCCCGGTGCCGCAGGCGAACCGGGCCTCGGCTGCGAGAGCGCGATCCAGGTATCGGATGCCGACGATCCGCCGGCCCTCGGGATGCACGTCGAGGTCGGCCAGGGCCGCCACCGCGGCCGGCATCAGCCCCTCGCCGCAGGCCTTGTCGATCGGACCGGATCTCGGCTCACGCACCACCACATCCAGACCGGCGCGGGCGGCGTACAGCGCGGCGGCGAGCCCGACCGGACCGCCGCCGGCGACCAGCAGGTCACGCATCGGCGGTCGAAGCGTCGACGGGTGCAGTCGGAAGTGTGGCCAGGGCGGCGTTCTCGGCGCGCACCCGGACCGTGAGCAGCGCCGCGTTGGCAACGGTGAAGGCGACGGCGGTGATCCAGCACGCGTGCACCATGGGCAGCGCGAAGCCCTCGACCACGACGGCGACATAGTTCGGGTGGCTGAACAACCGGTACGGCCCGGACCGCACCGGCGGCAGGCCGGGAACGACGATCACCCGCGTGTTCCAGCGGCGCCCGAGCGTGACGATGCACCACCAACGCAGTCCCTGGGCGAGCAGGACCGCGATGAGCATCGACCAGGCCAGGAGGGCCGGCACCTCGGGTCGGCGGACGACGGCCTCCACCAGCATCGCCACCAGGAACCCGCTGTGCAGCACGACCATCACCGGGTAGTGACCCTGCCCGGTCTCCCGCCCGCCCCGCGCCAGGCTCCAGGCCGCGTTGCGCCGGGACACGACGAGTTCGGCCACCCGCTCGAGGGCGACCAGTACCACCAGGACGACGAACGCGGTCAACGAGGTCATGCCGCATCACCAGCCGGTGCCCGCAGCAACACGAGCTCGGAGCAAAAGCCGGGGCCCATTGCCATCAACACGCCGTGGGAACCCGGCGGCGGCCGACGTTCGCGAAGCGTGTCGGCGAGCACGTGCAGCACCGACGCCGACGAGAGGTTCCCGATCCGGGACAGCGACGCCCGGGTCAACGCCACCGCGTGATCGTCGAGGCCCAGCGTGTCCCGCACCGCATCGATCACCTTCGGACCACCGGGATGGCACACCCAAAAACCGATGTCGTCGCGGGACAGCCGGTGTCCGGCGAGGAACTCGTCGACCTCGTCGCCGATGTACCGGCGGACGATCGCCGGCACGCCGGCGTCGAGCACGATACGAAGACCGCTGCCGCCGATGTCGAAGCCCATGGTGCGTTCCGAGTCCGGATACAACCGGCTGCGGCTGTCGAGAACCTCCACCGCCCCGCGGGTCTCGTCCGTCGCCCGACCGCTGCCGGCCGCGACGACGGCGGCCGCCCCGTCGCCGAACAGCCCGCTGGCCACCAGGTTGGGCATCGACACGTCATCGCGTTGAACGGTCAGCGAGCACAGCTCCACGGACAGCAACACGGCGACATGCTGGGGGTGGCCGAGCAGGTAGTCGTGCAGTCGGGCGATCCCGGCGGCGCCGGCGACGCAACCCAACCCGAACATCGGCACCCGCCGCACGTCGGGACGCAGCCCGACGACGGCGGCCACCCGCGCGTCCAGGGAGGGCACGGCCAGTCCCGTGACGGTGGTGGAGATCACCAGATCGACGTCGCTCGGCGTGAGTCCGGCGGCCTTGATCGCGTCCTCCAGCGCTCCGGCGCCGAGTTCCACCGCACGATCCAGGAACAGGTCGTTGGCCTGGTCGAAGCTCTGCAGCCGGCCGTACTCCTCGATGGGCAGCGTCAGATACCGCTGGGCGACCCCGCAGTTGCGGTGCAACGAGCGCAGCACGCGCTCATCCGTGCCGGACCCGGCGATCGCATCCGCGAAGGCGTCGGTGATCTCGGCCTGGGTGTGCCGGTGCGGCGGGAGCGCCCCGCGCACTGCGACGATGCGGGTGCTCACGGGCGACGCACCGGATCCCGGCGCGGCAGCAGATGGCGGCCGAGACCGCCGAGCAGCCGTGGGGTGATCCTGCCGTCGCCCAATCCGAGCTCCACCAGATCGTCGAACACGGCCTGGTCATCGGCGGCTGCGGCGATGCCGGCGTCGACCACGCGCGGCCTGCTGGCCAGCCGCGACGTCACCCAGGTGTGCCGCAGATGCGCACCCAGCAGACGCCGCACCGCGACCCGGTGGCACCGTCCGGCCTCGTCGGCACGGCCGACCGCCACGGCGCCGGCCGCACACCGTCCGGCCAGGGCCCCGGTCGCGACCGCGTAGTAGATGCCCTCCCCGGTCATCGGGTTGACCAGCCCGGCCGCATCGCCGGCCAACAGCACCGGCCCGTCGGGTTGCTCGGACCCCCACCCCCACCCGGACAGCGGCAGGTGGTGGGCACGCCACTGCACGCCGTCCGGCACGGTGCCGGGGATCAGCCGTTCGAGCTGGTCGAGGAGGTCGGTGCGGGACGACCCGACACCGCCCGCGAGCTCGCCGTAGCCGACGTTCGATAGACCGTCCCCGCGGTCGAAGGCCCAGGCGTAGGCCGGTTGCGGGCGTTCGCCGTACCGGATGATCTGCCGGCCGAGGCGGTCCGGTCTGGTGGGGGCATATCCGCGGATCGCGATCGCGCGCGGCCGGCCGGATCGTCGATCGGGGGCGGCCCGCGCCACCGACGACGCGCCGTCGGCGCCGACGACCACCCGGGCCGCCAGCGTGTCGTCGAGCAGCACGAGGCCACCGTCGCGACCAAGGGTGCGCACGCGGTGTCGAACCAGTCGCGCCCCGGCGGCGACCGCATGGTCGACGAGACGGGCATCGAAGACGCTCCGCGGAATCACCCACACCGGCCGGCGCAACCGACCCTCAACGCGGCAACCGGCCCGGGACAGGTCAAGGCGCCGCAGCGGCGTCCAGCCGTCCACGACATCGCCGGCGCCCAAACGACCCAGCACGTCGAGCACGTGCGGGGCGATGCCGTCCCCGCACGCCTTGTCGCGCGGGAACGCCGCGCGGTCCAGCAGCAGTACCCGGGCGTCCGGAGCCTGCCGCAACACCGCGAGCGCGGCGGAGGCTCCCGCCGGTCCGGCACCGATCACGGCGACGTCCCAGACCCCGGAGGCGCTCACCGTCATCGGGCGGCCACCAGCAGCACCGCGTCGACGATCGCGATCGCGACGGCCGCGCGGAACGGGGTGCGGCCCCGGGTCAGCAACGCCGCCATCGCCAGGCCCAGCACCACCAGCAGGAAGCCTGCACGGACGGCAAGGGGCACCCGGTCGGCGGCGATCAGGACGACGACCGACGCGGCCACCAACACGACCACCGCCACCACCCGCGTCGCTGTCGCGCCGAGCCGGTGGGGGAGCCCACGCACCCCGGTGGCCTCGTCGTCGGCGAGGTCGGGCAGGGCGTTGACCAGGTGGGCCCCGACCCCCAGCAACGCACCGACCGCCGGTACCCAGGGCTCGGGCAGCTGCCCTCCTGGCGCCGCCAGGCTCACGAAGACCGGCAACCCGCCGAATGCCACCGCGTAGGGCAGCCAGGACCAGGCGGTCGACTTCAGGCCGAGGTTGTAGAGCCAGCCCGCCGCCACGCATACGAGATGCACCGACCCGGCCACCAGCCCGCAGAGCAGGGAAAGCGCCACCGCGGCCACCACGGCGACCGCACAGGCGATGGTGACCGGTCGGACCGACAGTTGGCCGGTGGCCAACGGCTTGTCGGAGCGGCCGACCGAACGGTCCCGGGACAGGTCGATCAGGTCGTTCGACCAGCCGATCGTGAGCTGGCCCGCCAGCACGGCCGCGGTGATCAGGGCGGTGCGACCGGCGGGCGCCGCCTCCGCGATCGACAGCGCGGCGGCCAGCACGGTCACCGCCAACGCCGGTCCGATGTGCGCCGCACGCAGCAGGAGGGCCGCCGCGGGTGGTCCGGTGACGGAGCCGGTCCGGCTCGTCGCTGCTGGTCGCACCGGATCCTCCTAACGGACGAGCGCGTGCTGCGCGGGGACCACGAAGGGGTTCCCGAGGGGTCCGCGCCGAAACACGTACCTTCCCGGGCCCGGGGTGGCATGCCCATCCTCGACCCTGCTGCGGCGTCGCCGACGGTGACGACACGCCGTGAACCGATTTCGGTCCGCAAAGCGCGGTAAGGGTCGGACATCCGTGGCTGCCGCGCCGCGAGCCCGAGCGGTGTGTGACGATTGCCGGTGTCGATGATGCGGGAAGGACGCCCATGACAGCCGAGAGTCCTTGGGAAAGCGAACAACTCGACGTCGATGGGTACCTGGAGCGGGTGTCGGCGAGCGGTGTGACCGGCCGCGCGCCGTCGCGGGCGGCGCTGGACGCGCTGCACGAGGCGCATGTGCGAACGTTCACCTTCGACAACATCGACGTCCTGCTGGATCAGCATCCGGGGGTGGACCTGGCGGCCGTGCAGGGCAAGTTCGTGCGCCGCGGCCGCGGCGGGTACTGCTTCGAACACGGCACCCTCCTCGCGGCGGCGCTGGAGCGACTCGGCTACCAGGTCGAGCGGCGGTTGGGCCGGGTGGGCGACCCCGCAATGTCCGCACGAACCCACTGCGTGGTCGTGGTGACCATCGACGGTCTGCGGCTGCTGGCCGACCCGGGATTCGGGATCAGCCTGCTGCGGCCGATTCCGCTGGAGGACGGGGCCACCGACGATCACGGCGGATGGACCTACCGGGTGCGGCAGGTGCCGGAGGGCAGCGGCCACGGGTGGGCGCTGGACCGTCTGCGGGGCGTCGAGTGGGAATTGATGCACACCCATGACGAGCTGCCGGTCCGGCCCGCGGACATCCGGTCCGGCCATCACTTCACCAGCACGTATCCGTCCAGTCACTTCCGGAGCACGCTGATCGTCGCCCGGCATCTGCCCGGCCGGCACGTGACGGTCACGCACGAGGCGGTGACCGTGCGTCGGCCAGGAGCGCCGACCGAGCACCGACCGCTGCGGGACGGCGAGCTGCCGGAACTGCTGGACCTGCTCGGCGTCCCGATCACCGACGGCGAGTTGGACGCGCTGCTGCGACGCGTCCGCAACTTGCCCGGGTCGACGCGGCCGGTCGTTGACGACTGAACCGGGACATGGATTTTGGCCAGGCCGGCCACGCCGGCGACCCGCCGGGTGGCCCGACCTACCCGTCGGCGGGCCAGCGCCTGCCCATGCGGGTGAGGGCGTACTCGATCGTCTCGCGGACGTCACCCGCATCGTCGGTGGTCACCACCAGCCCGAATGCCATGCGCTGCGCGATCATCACGTCCTGAACGGTCAATTCCGGATCGACCATGCCGGCCTCCCGGGCCCGGACCAGCGGCGGTTCGATGAGGGCCTGCATCCGCTCGGCGCCCCGGTAGTCGGTCATGGTGCGCCTGGCGTCGATCGTCATCTCCAGGAAGGCGGTGTCCTGGATCGTGAGGTCGAGCAATCGCGACCAGAGGCGGAAGAACGTCCGGGCGTCGGTACCCGCGGCGATCGCCTCGAGCTCGACGAAGTTCTCCTCGAACACGGCGAGCGCGAGGTCGAGCCGACGCGGAAAGTTCCGGTACAGGACGCCCTGCCCGACTCCAGCCTCCTTCGCGATTGCGCTGAGCGGAACGTGATAACCGCGTTCGGCGAAGAGTTTTCGAGCGGCCGCCAGCAGGGCCTGCCGGTTGCCCGGGCCCGCGGCGGGACCTCGGTTGCGTTCCCGCGTCTTCGGAGGCATCCTGGCAGCATAGAACCGGACAAGGTTGTCCGGATGACCGAGGGAGTGATCGTGCCGGAGCCGACATTGACCGCCAACAGTTCGATCGGGACCTGGCTGGCGCACCCCGAAGGCGGGCTGCTGATCCGGGAACTGTTGGCGCAGGGCGGATTCGACGAGTCCACGCTGAATCCGGTGCGCGAGCTGCCGCTGCAACAGCTGGTCGGGCTGAGCCAGGGCAGGTTGCCGCAATCGGTCGTCGACGGCCTGGTGCTGCAGGTGAACAAGGGGGTGGCACCGGCCGCGGACCAGGACGCCGGAACGTGGACGGAGCGGATCACACCGGACCGGTTTGCCGGGCGCACGGTGATCGTGACCGGTGCCGGGTCGGGGATCGGCCGGGCGACCGCCTCCCGGATCGCCCGGGAGGGTGGCCGGTTGGTCGCGGTGGACGTCTCGGCCGACCGGCTCGCCGACCTGAGGAGGTCCCTGCAGGATGCCGCGGTGACGTCCGTGCCGGGTGACATCACCGACCTGGACGTCGTGGCGGCGATCGTCACCGCCGCCGGCGACCGGATCGACGGGCTGGCCAACGTGGCAGGCGTCAACGACGACTTCTCACCGGCCCACGAGACGTCCGACGAGGTCTGGGATCGCGTGCTCGGGATCAACCTCACCGGTTCGTTCAGGCTCATGCGGGCCGTGCTGCCGATCATGCTGGCCGCGGGCCGAGGCTCGATCGTGAACGTCGCCTCGGAGGCGGGACTGCGGGGCAACGCGTCCGGCAACGCCTACACGGTGTCCAAGCACGGTGTGGTGGGGCTGACCCGCAGCGCCGCGTTCATGTACGGCAGGGAGGGCATCCGGGTCAACGCCGTCGCGCCGGGCGGGGTCGCCACCGGCATCCCGATGCCGTCGGCCCCCTCCGAGTACGGAATGGACCGTCTGCGGCCGTTTCTCAACCTGATCCCGCCGGTCGCCCTGGCCGAACACCTGGCCGCGTCGATCACGTTCCTGCTCAGCGACGACGCGGTGAACATCAACGGCGCCGTGCTGCCCTCGGACGGCGGCTGGTCGGTTCAGTAGACCCGGCTCAACCCGTTCAACGCGACGCGGCGGATTCGGCCCGCTCCTTCAGTTGTCGCAGGCCCTTCTCGAAGTCGCCGCCGATCGCCTTGTCGAAGTTGAACACCTTGTTCATCGCGGACATCATCGCGGACCGCTTGCCGGTCATCCGCCAGGTCACCTCCGTCGAGGTGCCGGCCGGGTCCGGCTCCAGCGTGAACGCGACGTCGTTGCTCGCCTTGAACGGCTTGATGAAGTCAAGCCGGATCCGGATCTCCCGATCCGTCGAGCCGGTGATCCGCATGCTGCCCTGCCCGGCCTTGCGGTTGCCGGTCCACGCGTACGCGGCGCCCGCACCCTGGTCCGGTCCGGTGTAGACGCGCCGCAGGTCCGGGTCCACGTTCTCCCACGGTGACCAGGCGACCCACTCGTGGAAATCGTTGATCAGGGCGTGCACCACGGCGGCGGGCACCCGGACGGACGTACTGCGGACGAGCTCGAAGTCGGGCATCGCGGTCGCTCCTGCCGTCGGTGGTCGGTGACGGTCGACAAGACTACCGACCACGGTGTCCTGCACCACGGGTCACGCAATCCGACAGGCACCAGCTTGTTGACGGCGAAGGTGTGTTCCAGGCCATCGGCGGGGAGCCAGAACCCGCGTTGGGCACAGTCACCGGTCGGGCGAGGCCCGACCGGTGACCGTGGATCTGGGCGCCCACGGTTCCGGGACAGGCAATCACGTCCGGCTGGTCGCTGGTGCCGGCGGCACGGCCGGAAGACTTGCACTGCGCCAACAGTCCCGTCAGCGGATGACCTCGGGGATGTGGTCGAGCGCGTGGAGGACTTGGGCCGCCGCGTCGGTCAGTGTCCGTCCTTTCGGCGGCGCGATCCCCTGCGCGGCAAGCGCCGCCTCGACGGTGGTGAGTCGCTGCTGGTAGGTCTGGCTCATCTGGGTCTCCTTGGTGGGACGGGATCATGGCCGGGCGACGGATGTCGACCGAATGCGGCAGGTGGTGCGAGGGGTCAACCGGCCAGACGGCGGTCGTGGCCGCCCTCGGCATCCCACCGACCGAGATCGGTGGCGTCTTCGTCGGTTCGGGCGTGTGCGTCGACCCCGGCGACGATGTCGCCCGCCGGTCGGTCCGGCTCCGATCGGCCGGAACGCCGGACGCGGTGCAGCAGATCGTCGATGGTCTGCTGGTTGCCGATCGATCCAGCGCACCGCAGGATTTCCTCTGCCGCACCGGGATCGGTGCTGGGCGGAATCACCAGCAGCGTCAGGGCCGCTCGACCACGTCCTCGCACGTGGACGGCGTCTTTCGGGCGGCGTCCTCGGAAACCGTCCAACCGGATCCTCGTGCCACCCGCCACGACCCGGCGGGCCGTCGGCGCCCAGGCCGCCAGGTCGTAGGACACCCGGTCGACCGTGCCCCACCGATCTGACAGCTGTCCGATGAGGGCGGGGATCTCGGTAGCCAGGTCGAGAGAACCGGGCCACCACGCCCCGTCGACGTAGCCCGACGTCGTGGGCTTGAGCGACAGACGCGGCGCGGCCGCGATCGCAGTCTCAATGAACGAGGAATCGATGGGAGGTACAGATTGTCCGGTCATCGTCGGCGTTCCCGTCCCCTGACCCACGACGGGTCCGGGCTTCGGAAGTTCATGGGGAACGAGGTCGGCTTGACCGCCGAGGTGCGAGATGCTCCCAACACCTTCACCCTACTCCCGGTCCGTGTTGTCCCGATCGCCGCGCGGCAGAATTGCGCATGCGCCGCTCCTGTGGTGCGGTCATCGTCCGGTTGGCGCCTACCCTGACCTCGTGACCACGTTCGTCCTCGTCCACGGCGCCTGGCACGGGGCATGGTGCTGGGATCGGCTGGTCCCGCTGCTCGCAAAGCGCGGTCACGACGCCATCACGATGGATCTGCCGGTGGACGATGCATCGGCCACGTTCGACACGTATGCCGACGTCGTCGACGACGCCTGCAGGTGGGTCGACGATGTCGTCCTCGTCGGCCATTCCCTCGGTGGCATGGCGCTGCCCCTGGTGTCGGCGCGCCGCTCGGTGCGGATGCAGGTCTTCCTCTGCGCGGTGATCCCGAACCTGCACGGCCGGCCGTGGGACGACGCTCCACCGATGGGGTCGCCCGACTACGGCGCCGAGCGCGACGACGACGGCGCGCTGGTCTTCCGGTCTCCGGATGCGGCCACCGCGATCTTCTACGCCGACTGCACACCCGAGGACGCGGCCTGGGCGTACCGGCGGCTGCGCCCGTTGCGGAACCGCTCGCTCTGGGATCGGGCGTACCCGCTGGCCCGGTGGCCGGCCGTGCCGTCCGCGGCGATCACCTGCACCGACGATCTGGCGATCTACGCCGACTATCAGCGCGCCGCGCTCCGCGACCGGCTGCGAATCCGGCCGGTCGAGCTGCCGGGGCACCACTCGCCGTTCCTGGCCCGGCCGGCCGCCCTGGCCGACGCCCTGGTCGGGTTCGTCGGCGGCTGATGCGCCCTTGACACAATGGTCGGGATTAGCCGACCATATGAGAATGGCCGACCGTTCTGCACCCGACTACGACCTCGCGGACACGCTCGCGCTCACCGATCCCGGCCAGTACCGGATCCTGTTCGAGCCGACCCGCACGCAGATCGTGAGCCTGCTGCTTGACCGGGCCGCCACCACCTCCGAGCTCGCCGAGATCCTGGCGAAACCCAAGGGCACCATCGGGTTTCACGTCAAGGCCCTGGAGGCTGCCGGCCTGGTCCGGGTCGTGCGGACCCGGCGGGTGCGGGCATTGGAGGCCAAGTACTACGGCCGGACCGCGCGGGTGTTCCTGTACGAGCGCGTCGGGGAGGCTGAGGGCGCGGTCGCGGGGCAGCTGCGACAGGCGGCGGACGAGGCGGGTGCCGTCCCGCCGACGTCGGAACTACCGGTCAACGGCGGCGTCCGGTACGCGCGGATCCCGGCCGACCGGGCGCAGGCCTGGTCCGACCGGGTACACGCCTTGCTCGACGAGTTCGACCGGGAGCCGCGAGCGGGGGGGCAGGCGTTCGGGCTGGTCGTGGCCCTGTACCCGACGGATCGACCGCGGCTGCCGGTATCGGCCGAGGAGGCAGCGGCAGCCGGCGGCGTGGCCGAGACCGTCGACCCACCACCGGACGGGATCGGCGACGTACCACCGGCCGGGATCGGCGACGTACCACCGGACGGGATCGGCGACGTACCACCGGACGGACGGTGACCGGATCCGGCGCCTACCGCAGGCTGCTGGCCGCCACGGGAGCGGCCAACCTGGCGGACGGGCTGCAGACGGTCGCCGTACCCTGGCTGGCGTCCGCGCTCACCCGTGATCCGGTGCAGATCGCCCTGGTCACCGCGGCCACCCGCATTCCCTGGCTGCTGTTCTCGCTGCCGGTCGGCGCGATCACCGACCGGTTCGACCGGCGGCTGCTGATCGCCTGGTCGAACGCTGCGCGGACGGTCATGCTGCTCGGTTTCGCGCTGATCCTGGCGCTCACCGGCACCTCGGGAACGGCCGCCGACGGACCGGAGACCGAGCCGCATGCCGGCCTGCTGCTGGCCGCGCTCTATGCCCTGGCGCTGCTCGTCGGATTCGCGGAAGTGGTGAGCGACAACAGCTCTCAGACACTCATCCCGTCGATCGTGCCACGCGACCGGTTGGAGACGGCGAACGGCCGGCTGTGGGCGGTGGAGACGGTGGCCAACCAGTTCGTCGGCCCACCGCTTGCCGGCTTGCTCATCGGCGTCGGCATGGCCCTGCCGTTCGTGGCCGGCGCCGGGTCGTTCGCGGTGGCCGCCGCCGTCGTCTTCACCATCGCCGGCAGCTTCCGTCCGCCGGTCGGTGACGGGCCGCGCCCGGGTCTGCGCCGAGAGATCGCCGAGGGCTTCCGCTGGCTGTGGCATCACCGGCTGCTCCGGTCGCTGGCCATCTCGCTGGGCGTGCTGAACGCCGCCAGCGCGCTGGCCACCGCGGTGTTCGTGCTGTTCGGGCAGGAGGTCGCCGGCCTGGACGCGACCGCGTTCGGCCTGCTGACCACCGGGTCCGCGATCGGCGCGGTGATCGGCTCGTTCTTCGCGCCCTGGCTCACCCGGCGATTGCGGCCGGGCACCGCACTCGCGGTGAGCGTCGTCGTGCTGGCCGTCGGCGAGGGATCGCTGGGGCTGATGTCGGCGTTCTGGCCGCTATGGGCGGCGACCATGATCACCGCGGTCTTCATCGTGGTGTGGAATGTGATCACGGTGTCGCTGCGGCAGTCGCTCATCCCGGACCGGTTGCTTGGTCGGGTGAACTCGGTCTACCGCTTTTTCGGCTGGGGCACGGTCGCGGTCGGCACCCTGCTCGGCGGGGTCCTGGTCGCCGCGATGGAACCGGCGGTCGGGCGGGAGTGGGCGCTGCGGCTGCCGTTCCTGGTGTCCTGCGTGGCGCAGCTCGCCCTGCTCGGGTGGGCGTGGCCGCGGATCGGCAACAACCAGATCGCTCAGGCCAGGGCCGCCGCCGAGAAGCCGTGACGTCGGCTGTCCGAGGCATCCGGAACACTCATGGCCATGGCGTACGACGAGGAACTGGCCGAACGGATCCGCGACATCATGGTGGGCGAGGTCGGATTGACGGAGAAGCGGATGTTCGGCGGGCTGGCCTTCCTGATCGACGGGCACATGGCGCTCGCCGCCGCCGACAAGGACGGCCTGCTCCTGCGCGTCGATCCGGCCCGCACGGACGAGTTCGTCGCACCCCCGCACGTCGGCCGGTTCGTCATGCGCGGCCGGGAGATGGACGGGTGGCTGCGGGTCGACGCCGCCGCGATGGACACCGATGAGCGGCTCGCGCGCTGGGTCGGCCTCGGTGTCGACTACGTCCGCACCCTGCCACCGAAGTAGGAGGTGGACCGTGGCCGCGGTCTACATCGATCCTGGCCGCGTTCACCGGGCATCGGCAGTAGGCGTCCCGATTGGTCGTGGCGACATCCACGCCACCGGCCGAAGAAGCCCGGCCACGTGGATCTCGACCCAGCCGACCCAGTGCCCAACCGCCCAAATCCACCTCACCCGCCGAAAAGGTAGCTGGTGGTGCGGATTTCGGCGGCGGGTAGGCGTAGACGCCCGATCGTGCGGTCACCGGCGGCAGTCACGAATCGGTACCGATGGCGAGGATGACCAGTTGCCGGGTCGCCCGGGTCATGGCCACGTACCGGTCGACCGCCCCCTCGATGCCGGTCCCGAACTCCTCCGGGTCGACCAGCACGACCAGGTCGAACTCGAGCCCCTTCGCCAGCTCGGGGGTCAGCGATCGCACCCGGGGACTCGCCCGGAACGTGGGATCGCCGATGACACAGGCGATCCCGTCGACGTTCGTGGCGAGCCAGGTGTCCAGCAGCGCGGACAACTGCGACCTCGCGCCGTAGGTGACCGGGATCCCGGTACTGCGGACGGAGGTCGGCACGTTCGCGTCCGGCAGCACGGCGCGGATGACCGGCTCCGCCTGCGCCATCACCTCGGCCGGCGTCCGGTAGTTGATGCCCAGATGCATCAGTGAGATCCGGTCGAAGCCGACCCGCTCCAGCCGTTCGAGCCACGACTCGGTGAACCCGTGCCGCGCCTGCGCCCGGTCCCCGACGATGGTGAAGCTGCGGGACGGGCAGCGCAGCAGCAGCATCTGCCACTGTGCATCGGTCAACTCCTGCGCCTCGTCCACGACGATGTGCGCGAACGGGCCGGCGAGCAGGTCGCGGTCCCGGCCGGGCAACGCGTCCTCGTCGACCAGGGCGTCGCGAAGATCCTCGCCGCGCAGCATCGACATCACCCGCATCTCGGAGTCGTCGGACTCGATGAGGTGCTCCACCACCCGCGTCATCTCCTCCTGCCGGGCGGTGACAGCGGCGTCCCGGCGGCGGTCGTGGCCGGCAGCCGCGGGATCGCCGAGCCGGCGCCGCGCCGCGTCCAGCAGCGGCAGGTCGGACACCGTCCAGGCCTGCGGGTCGGCGCGTTGCAGCAGCCGCACCTCATCGGCGCCCAGCCACGGCGCGCACAGGCGCAGGTAGGCCGGGACCGACCACAGGTCACCGACGAGATCGGCCGCCTCGATCAGCGGCCACGCCCTGTTCACGGCCTCCCGCAGATCCCTGTTCTGCCGTAAGGACTTTCGCACCAGTTCTGGCGAAGCCTGGCCCCCGTAGCCGTCCATCAGGATGGTCACCAGCGCGTCGAGGACCTCCGCAGGCGCCTCATTGTGCGGGGTTCCCGGCTCCGGCTCGTCGAAGGCCCGCGCCCAGTCGTCCGCACCGAGTGGGAGGTCGGCCCACGGCGTCGACACGGTCATCGATTCGGTGGGCGGCTCCTCGTAGAAGCGCACCGCCGTCTCGATGGCCCCGACCATGTCCACGGTCGACTTGATCCGGGCGACCTGCAGGTCTGGCTCGTTCACCGCCGCCGACCCCTCGGCGACCAGGTCCCGCAGGGTGCACGTCTGCACACCCTCCTCGCCGAGGCTGGGCAGCACGTCGGAGACGTAGGCCAGGTAGGGCTCGTGCGGGCCGACGAACAGCAGGCCGCCCATGCGGTGCCCGAGTCGCGGGTCGGAGTACAGCAGGTACGCGCTGCGATGCAGCGCGACGACGGTCTTGCCGGTGCCGGGGCCGCCGTCGACGACGAGCGCACCACGAGATCCGGCGCGGATGATCGCGTCCTGGTCGGCCTGGATGGTGCCGAGCACGTCCCGCATGCGGTCCGACCGGCTACCGCCCAGGCTCGCGATGAAGGCCGACTGGTCGTCGAGCGCGGCGCGCCCGGCCGGCACGTCCCGGGTGAACACCTCGTCCCAGTAGTCGGTGATCCGGCCGCGGTTCCAGCGGTATCGGCGGCGGCTGGCCAGGCCCATCGGATTCGCGTGGGTCGCGGCGAAGAACGGCTCCGCGGCGGGGGTGCGCCAGTCGACCAGCAGCTGACGTCCTGAGCCGTCGGTGAGGCCCAGCCGTCCGATGTAGACCGGCTCGGCGCCGCCGTCACCCTCGGCACCGCCGTCACCCTCGGCACCGCCGTCACCCTCGGCACGATTGGCACCGCCGGCACCGTCGATCCGCCCCAGGCACAGGTCGAGGCCGAACCTGCGCAGCGCCCGCAGGCGGGCGGTGAGGCGGTGGACCTGCTGATCGCGCTCCATGGCCTCCTGGCCGGACCCACCGGGCGCCCGACGCTCGGCGTCGAGTCGCTCGGACAGCTCGTCGATCGAGCGCCGCAGGCAATCCGCGATGGCCGCGAACTGACGCTCGTCGGCGGCGATCAGGGTCGGGTCGGCCTTCGCGGCCAGCCGCTCGGGCAGGTCGAACACGCTGGTGGCAAGCGATCTCACGGCATCGTCTCCGGTCGTTTCCGGTCGTCGGCTTCGGATTCCCGCGTCGGTTCGGGCTTCGGACGACGATTCTGCGCTCCGACCGGGGCCTTGCCGCAAGACCCGGGGTGCGCTATAGGTTGAAGTGGGAAGAGATGTGGAAGCGAATACGTCCCTAGCTGAAAGGAACGTGCGTGCTATTCTCTTCGGGTGGGTAAGGGCGCGGCGACGAAGGTCGCCATCCTGGACGAGGCGCTGCAGGTCGCCTCGCGGGACGGCTTTGCCGGATTGTCCGTCGGTTCCCTCGCCGAGCGGACCGGCATGAGCAAGAGCGGCCTGTTCGCCCACTTCGGTTCGATGGACCAGCTACAGCTGCAGGTGCTCGCGCGGGCACAGGAACGCTTCGTGGACACCGTGGTCCGGCCCGCCCTCACCGCGCCGCGCGGGGAGCGCCGGGTGCGCGCGGTTTTCGATCACTGGCTCCGCTGGACCGGCGAAACACTGGTCGGTGGATGCATTTTCGTCGGGGCGGCGGTCGAGCTGGACGAGCGGCCGGGACCGTTACGGGACGCCCTGGTCGGCGCCGAACGGGACTGGCTGGAGCTGCTGGCCACGGTCGCCGGCACGGCCGTCGCCGACGGCGAGTTCGACCCGGACCTCGATGTCGAACAGTTCGCGTTCGAGGTGCACGGCCTGATGCTCGGCCACCACCACGCCAGCCGGCTCATGCGCGATCCGCAGGCGCTCGTCCGGACCCGCCGAGCCTTCGAGGCCCTGCTCGACCGCGCCCACCGATCCCACTGAATCACGCTGAATCACGCTGAATCCACCCCACCACGAAAGGCGACGCCATGGGAAGGCCCTCACGTAAGAAAAGCACGCTCGTTCGTACTAAGTTAGCTCTGCTGCGGACCGGCTTCGGGTTGGCGGAGAAGGTGTCGCCGTCGATCGGCGGCCGTCGGGCGACTCGGATCTGGCTCACGGTCCCGCCGGTGCCGCCGACCCCACCGGCGCCGGTCGGTGGCGAGCCGTTCGCCCTCCGCGTGGGGCAGGGCGAGGTCCGCGGCATCAGCGTCGGGTCCGGTCCGGTGGTCTACCTGGTGCACGGCTGGGGCGGGGTAGGCCATCAGCTGTCGGCGTTCGTCGACCCGTTGCGACGGAACGGCTTTCGGGTGATCACCTTCGACGCACCGTCGCACGGCCGGTCGGACCCGGGGGTGCACGGCCCGCGGCGCACACACGGCGTCGAGTTCGCCACTGCGCTGACCGCGGTCATGCGGCGGTTCGGCCCGGCGGACACGGTCATCGCGCACTCGATGGGAGCGCTGCCGTCGCTGATGGCACACCGCGCGAGCCTGCCGATCGCCCGCCTGGTCCTGCTCGCGCCGATGCGCGACCTCGACACCCATCTGGACCGGTTCTCTGGGCAGGTCGGGATCGGGCCGCGAACCAGGGCGGCGATGGACCGGCGGATCGAGCGCCTGGTCGGACTGCCGGTGGCGGGCATGGACGTCCGGCTGCTCGCCGCTCCGGTGCCGGTGCTCGTGGTGCACGACCGAGGCGACCGGGAGACCTGGCACGCGCACTCCGAGGACCTCGTCGAGACGTGGCCCGGCCCGGCAACCATGATCAGCACCGACGGACTGGGGCATCGACGGCTGCTGGCCGACCCGCACGTCGTGCGGCACGTGCTCGATTTCGTCGGTGTCGCCGAGGACCGACCCGGGGTGACCGATCGAACCGCGGCGTGCGCGTGACACCGAACAACAGCCGCCTGTCGCCCGTGGTCGTGGCGGCACGTGATGACCGGCATGGGCGAAGGGCTGCAACGCAACATCGAGACTGTCCGCGACTTCGACGACGTCGGGCCGACGAGGCACGCACGTCGCACACCCCGGGGGAAGGTCGCACCACGTATGCGGTGTGCAACGTTCCCCGGCACCGTGCAACGTGCACGGTCCCGGTCGATCATGGGTGCCCTGCGGTCACCCCGGGAAGATCGGCGAAACGAGCGACCGCATCCCGGCTGAGCAACACGCGCCCAGTCTGTGCGGCATGCGCGGCAACGATCAGATCATGAGCCCCGCGCACCTTCCCCGACCGCCGTGCGTGAGCGATCAGCCGGGCGTGGTGGACCGCGGTGACCTCGCCGTATTCGAGCACCTCGACCGCACCGGTGATAGCTGCCAGGGCGCGGGATCGGGTGGCGGCGCGCTCCGCGGTCTCCGCCAGGTCAATGCCGGTCCGGTACTCGGCCACCGTGATGGCCGCGATCGCCAGGTCGTCGTCATCGAGGAGGGCGCGATCAAGGGCGCCCCGCTCGTAGTCGATCAAGACATTCGTGTCGAGGATTACGCGCCTGCCCACGGGTCGGCCTCCCCCTGGGTCAGATTCCCTACGGCAGCGGCAATGTCAGCGACGAACCGTTCATCCGGTGGTGGCAGCTCCGCCAGCGCTACCCGAAGATCTCGGCCGGTACGGCGGGGCACGGGTCGGAGCTCTGCGATCGGTCGGTTGCCGCGGGTCACTGTGACCGTCTCGCCGGCCTCGATCGCATCCAGCAGATCGGAGAATCGACGCGAAGCCTCGGTGGCGCTGATGGTACGCACGAAGCGATTCTATCTGATAATCAGATCGACTGGGTGGTCAGTGTGGCATCACCTCCGGGCGGGAGACGGACGGCGGCTCCGCGGCCGCCACCCGCAGTGCCCGGTACAGCAACCGTTGGTCGCCCAGCCGGCGCCGCAGCTCCCGCTCGAGACCCGCGATGGGGTAGAGGTTCTGCGGCGCGCGGGTGTCCTTGTAGGCGACCGACGCGTAGCGGGGGAGCACGGCCTGGGTCAGGTTCGCCCGCGCCACCACCTCGGCGATCGGCAGGTCGGGGGAGCACTCGACCCGGACGACCCCCGCCCAGGGTGCGCCTGGTGCCCCCGGCAGCCGCAGGTACCAGGAGTGACGGGCCCACCCGTCGCCGATGCGGAAGACCGGGGTCCGTTCGCCGGCCCGCAGCCGTCCGACCAGCGCGTGCAGGTCCGCCGGCAGGTAGGCGCTGTGGTGGCTCTTGATGTAGCCGACCGCCCGCGGCAGCGCCGCCCGGCCGGCCAGCGGGCCGTCGACCACCAGCAGATCATCGTCGTCGGGCGCGTCCACCCGGGCGCCGGCAGCCACCTCGAGCTCGATGTCGGCCAGGCGATTCTGCAGGGCTCGGGACAGCGCGCCGGCGAGCGGCTGTCCCGGCCGGCGATCCGTGACGTGCGCGTCGTAGGTGCCCGCCGACGTATCGATGGCCCGGGCGTGGTGGGCGACGGTGAACAGGCCACGCCGGAACTCCGACCGTTGCAGCTGCGCCCGTGTACCGGCGCAGCACACCACCCCTGCCGCGTACGAGGCGCAGATCGCCTCGCTCGCCGTCGCGGCCGGACCGGCGGCGGACCCGGGACCCGGCGGGTCATCGATCCACGCCCTGGCCTCGATCCGGCGCACTCCATCGACGAACAGCACGCGGCTCGGTGGCGTCACCGGGACGCTCGCCGCCAACGGTCGCCAGCCCGCGACCGGCAGTTCCACGGTGACGTCGACGTTGGCGATGGTGTCCGCGAGATCGTCCCCGAGATCGACACCGAGATCGACACTGTCGACATCGAAGGTACTGCCGTAGCCGGGATCCCACCCATCGACGGCGAACCTCATACCGGTGGCCGCTGTCATGGCCGGTCCACCTCGATGGTCGAGGTCCGCGAGTCCCGGCGGACCAGGAATCGCACCGGTATCCGCTCGGCCAGCGCGGGCACGTGGGTGACCACCCCGACCATCCGATTGCCCTGGGCCAGGTTCTCCAGCGTGGAGGCGACGACCTCCAGGGTCGCCTCGTCCAGGGTGCCGAATCCCTCGTCCAGGAAGATCGAATCGAGCCGGGCGGCGCCCTCCGCGGCCATCGACGACAGCTGGGTGGACAGGGCCAACGCCAGCGCCAGGCTGGCCTGGAAGGTCTCGCCGCCGGACAGGGTCCGGACGCTGCGGACGCTGTCCGCGTCGGCGTGATCGACGACCATGAACTCGCCGTCACGGTGGGTGAGCTCGAACTGGCCGCCTGACAGTTCGGACAACCGCCTCGACGCGTCGACGACCAGCGTGTCCAGCGCCGCCGATTCCAGCCACTCCGGGAAGTTGTTGCTGCGCAGCAGCCTCCCGAGCTCACCGGCGACCTGCTGGTCCTCCCGCGCCGCGGCGAGATCGGCCCCAAGCGCGGCTGCCCTGGCCCGTTGTTCGGCGATGCGCCGGAGCTCACCCTGCGCCCGAGCCAACGCGGAGGCCGCGGCCGCGGGGGCCGTTTCGGCCAAGTCACCGTCGATGGCCAGGCCCAGCACCGCGAACTCGTCGCTCAGGTGTCGGGCGGCATCGTCCCGGTGCCGGGAGGCCGCGGTCACCGCGTCCTGCGCGTCGGGCAGTGCCGCCTCGCGGGATCGGGCGGCTGCGCCCGCCCAGGTGGCCAGGACGGTCCAGCCGGCCAGCACCGACCCCTCGGGCAGGTCGGGAGCGCCGAACCCGATGACGGAGTCCCGGGCGCCGCGCAACTCCTGCCAGGTCTGTCCGACCCGGATGGTCAGCGTCTGCAGCACCGCAGCCGCCGCGGCCCGGCCGGTCGTGGCCACGGCCAGTGCCTGGTCGGAATCCCGTACCGTGGCTGTCATCTCGTCGATCCGGGCCAGCTGGGCGGTCGCCTGCTGCACACTGGGCGCCTGCGCCAGGGCGGCAGCCAGCTCCTTCTCCCGGGTCCGCAGACCGTCGACCTGCGCCCTGGCCCTGGCCGCGACCGCGGTGGCCTCGTTGACGGCCAGCTGCGCCGCTCCTGCCCGCCGATCCGCCGCGGCAAAGCTCTCACGAGCCGCCGCGTACGTCGCCTCGGCGGCGGCGCCCGCGACCTGCTGTGCCTGCTGCCGGGATCGTCGTGTCCCGGCCTCGCGGCCGGCCCATTCCGCCAGGCCGGTCCAGGCACCCAGCAGGTCGGTCCCGTCCAGGGTCGGCGCGCCCAGGCCCACCAGGGGGTCTCGGGCGGTGCGCAGCGCCGACCGGGCGGCGGAGGCCTCTGCGTCCAGGTCGTGGGCCGCGGCGACGGCGGCGTCGTGTTCGACCCGGCGCACCCGCGCCTCGGCCACGGCCGTCCGCACCGCGGCGGCCGACGCGTCGATCTCGGCCAGCGACCGCCGCAGAGCCTCCGGGTCGTGGGGCCGATCGGCCAGGCGTTCGTTCAGCGCGGCAACCCGCTGCCGGGCCGCTGCCACCCTCGTGGCCGCCTGGGCCTCGGCCGCGGACGCCTTCGTGTGTGCGGTTCGGGCGGCGGTCACCTTCCGGTCCAGCACCCGCAACGCATCCTCCGCTGCCGCGAGTGCGGGCACGTCGACCGCGGTGGGCAGGGTCGTCACCACCTGGTCGCAGACCGGGCACGGGCCACCGGCGACCAGTCCCGACCGCAGCGCCGCCGCACGGTGGGTGACCGACGCGTGCTCCAGGGCCGTGCGGGCGTCGTCGCGCCGCCGTTCCAGGTCGGTCATCGTGTCCGACGCCGCTCGCAGGGCGCCGGCGGCCTCGCCGTGCCCGTCCTCCTCCGGCCCGACGGCCAACTCGGCCTCAGCCAGCTCCGCGAGCAGCCGCAGGGTCTCCTCCACCGGGCCGCGGGCGGGTGCGGCTGCGGCGGCGTCCTGGGCCACCACCTCCCGGTCCCTCGCGGCCGCCAGCTCGGCCGCGGCGACCGACACCCGCTGTGCGGCCTGCGATGTGCGGGTGGCCAACGCGGTCAGCCCGGTCGGCACCAGGACCGCGTCGAGCAGTGCGATCTCCGCGGACAGTTGCGTCACCTGCGCCATGAGGTCTGTGACGGTGCCGCGCGCGACGTCTCGCGCCAGCCGCGCCTCCTCCAGAACGGCGGCGGCCAGGGTTGCCTCCTCGCCCGCCCGTGCCAAGCGATCGCCCGCCTGCCGGGCGGACGCGTCGGCGTCCGGCACCTCGGCGCCGATCCGAGCCAGTTCGGCATGATCGCGCAGGGCTTGGTCGAGCGGGACCCGGTCGGGCGCGCCGGCCAGCCGATCCCGGGCGATCCGGTCGGCCTCGCGAGCGGCCGCCTCGGCGGCGTCCGCAGTGGTCAGCACGCTGACGGCGACCGCGTGTTCGGCGTCGAGTGCGGCGACCTCCGCCGGAACTGCGATCCGGGCAAGCGTGTCCCGGTCGGCGACGATGCCGTCTAGATGCTGCCGGGCCGATGCCAGCGCCACCGCCGCCGACCGTAGCCGCGGCACCTCGTCGCGCACCGTGTCGGTCAGTCCGCGCAGGGCCGATTCCCGCCGCGTCGCCGCGTACTCGACGGCCTGGGTGGCGTCGGCCAGATCATCGACCTGGGAGGCGAGCAGCTCGGCACGGACGGTGGCCTCCCGGGCCCGGTTGTTGGCCAGTTGCCCGATGTCGGTGTACAGGCCGGCGCCGAGCAGCCGCAGCAGGATCGTCCGGCGGTCGGCCGGTTTGGCCCGCAGGAAGTCGGCGAACTCACCCTGCGGCAGCACCACGCACTGGCAGAAGTGGTCGTACGAGAGCCCGAGCAGCTTCTCCACCGCCGGGGTCACCGCCCCGTCGGACGCGAGAGACTCGGTGGCGTCGTCGATCCCGCCCGACGAGGTCGAATCGATCAGCCGCTCCAGCCGGGCGTTGCGCACGTTGACCCCGGCCTTGGTGCGCCGCAACTCTCGGGCCACCAGGTACCGCTCGTCGCCGACGTCGAACATCAGGGCGACCTTGCCCTGGTTGGCGGTCGGCGCCAGCCCGTACATCACCATGCTGCGGTGGTTCCACCGCGGCACCGTGCCGTACAGGGCAAAGGTCAGGGCGTCGATCACGGTCGACTTGCCCGACCCGGTCGCACCGACCAGGACGAAGAAGTCGGTGTCGGTGAAGTCGACAACGGCCTGGTCGCGGAAGGCGGCGAAGCCGTTCATCTCCAGACGTACCGGTCGCATGCCCGCTCACTCCTGTCCCGCACTGGTGACCTCGTCGTGCAGCCGCTCGAACAACTTCTGCACGCGTTGGTCGGACACGCCGCGGGCGGCGCAGAAATCCGCGAACAGCTCGGCCGGCGATCGGTCCCGATGGTCCGAACGCGGCTGCCGGTCGGTGATCGAGACCGCGAACTCCGGGTCGATGCGGACCTCCAGCGCGTTCGGCAACGCGTCCATGATCTCCTCCCGCAGGCCCGCCCTGGTCGGCTCCCGCACGTAGACCCGCAGGTAGTCGTCACCGAATTCGTCGGCTCGGCCGATGAGCTCGGCGACGGTGCCGCGTACGGTGCGCAGCCGCCGGCCGGCGGTGATCGGCAGGTCGGTGACCCTGGCGGGGGTGGCCGGCGTGGCCTGCACCAGGCAGGCGACCGGGTTGTTGTCCTGCTCGCCGAAGTCCACGGCGAACGGCGACCCGCTGTAGACCACGGGGCAGGGGGCGGGCAGGGTCTGCCGGCGGTGCAGGTGGCCCAGCGCGACGTAGTGCGCATCGGACGGGAACGCGGTCGCCGGCACGTGGTACTCGAAGATCGACTGAGCGGCTCGTTCTCCGCCGCCGAATGTCCCGCCGACCACGGTCAGGTGGGCCATCATCACGTTGACCGCGTCCGGGGTGAACGATTCGGCCAACGCGGCGATCACCTCGCGGACCATCGCGTCGTAGTCCCGGGACATCTCGGCCGGGGTGGCGGCGAGGACCTGGGCGGCCTTGACGGCGTAACGCTGGGAAAGGAACGGGAGCACGGCGACGTTGACCCGTTCGCCGGTCGACCGGGCGTCGAAGCTGACCACGCCGCCCTTGGCCGCCTCCCGGACCCGGCCGACCAGGGTGATGTCGAGCGCCCCCATCAGCGGCCGGTACGCATCGAAGGTGGCTGCGTTGTCGTGGTTCCCGGCGATGGCGATGACCTTGGCGCCGCAGTCGCGCAGCGCCAGCAGCGCCTGCACCACCAGTTGCTGGGCATCGGGGCCGGGCGCGGACGAGTCGTAAAGGTCACCGGCGATCAGCACGGCATCGACGGCGTGCTCGCGCGCGTGGCCCACGATCTGGGCGATGACGGCACGCTGCTCGTCGATCCGGCCCCGACCCTTGAGGGTCTTGCCGACGTGCCAGTCGGCGGTGTGCAGGAACTTCATCGAAGGCGTCCTCGGATCCGGTCAGAAGGGTGGCGGGTCGTCGGGGGCGGGCAGCCGGCTGAACGGGGAGCCCGGTGGGCGGCGGGCCGGCGCAGGGGGAGGGGTGCCGCATTCGGACTGCCTGGTGGCCCAGGCGGGGAACGGGAACTCGACGGCGAGCGGCACGGGGATCTCGGGTTGGGAGACGAACATGGTGCCGGGTTTGGCCAGGGTCGCCCTGGTCCGCTGACTCGGTGGCAGAAAGCCGTACTCGGGGCGGCCGGCCTCGGCGGCGTCGAGCCGGCCGACCACCCGGATGCTGGAGTTCGACACGATGCGGCGCTCCACCTCGCTCGCTGTCTGCTGCGCGCCGATCAGGATGATGCCCAGGCTGCGACCCCGTTCGGCGATGTCCAGCAGCACGTCCTTGATCGGGCTGTTGCCCTCCCGCGGGGCGTACTTGTTCAGCTCGTCGATCATGGTGAACAGCAGGCTGCAAGGTCCGGCGGCCTCCTTGCGGACCGTCTCCGCGGCCAGCACGACGCCGACCACGAACCGTTGTGCCCGTTCCCGCAGGTTGTGCAGGTCGACGACGGTGACCTGGTGGTTGGCCGTGGAGATCTGCCGGTGCCCATTGTCGGGCAGGTCGGCGCGGATCAGGGAGCGCAGCGGGACCAGGGAGGAGTTGAGGCGGCGGATGAAGGCGTTGATGGTGCCGGCACCGGTGACCGGGCCGGCCCATTCGGCTCGGGTGGCATCGTCGGTGAGCCGGTCGACGATGACGTCCACCAGGTCGTGGTAGGTGCGGCAGGTGGCCGTGCCGATCCTGACCGCGCCGTCCTTGCCGATGATCTGCGCCTCGCGCCGCAACCGTGCGGCGACCTGGTGGATGACCATCGTGTACTGGTGCCGCTCGTCCTCGGCGTCGGTGAACACGAACGACAGCAGCTCGCCCTGGCAGAATTCGGCCAGCGTCCACCAGAACGCCTCGACGCCGCTGGTCCGGCCGGTGATGTGTGGGCTGCCGGTGGGATCGTCCGGGGTCGGTGGGGAGTAGAACCCGGCCGAGGCGAACGGTTCGGCGGGCAGGCCGATCGCGGCGTACTCGCCGCGCAGGTCGTCGTCCAGCCGGATGTTCGCGTGGTCGAGGAACAGCAGGTCCTCGCCCTTGACCGAGAAGACCAGCGCCTTGGTGTTGGTCGCGCGGGTTCCCAGCACACCGGACCGGAACAACGAGTGCAGCAGGAACAGCGCGTAGCTGGTCTTGGTGGCCACGCCGGAGATGCCGCTGATCGAGATGTGCCCACCGCGGGCGCCGTCGACGAAGTCGAGGTTGACGAAGACGGGGGCCCCGTCGCGGGCCCGGCCGACCGGAAGCCTGCGCTCCATCTGGTCGAAATACAGTGCCTGGGACCTGCTCTCACCGACCGCGCGAAGCACGTGCTCGCCGGGCAGGGGCGGCACGAAGCACTCCGGCTCGACCCGGGTGGTGGTGACCTCGGCGGTCTCCTGGACCCGGGCGGGCAGCACCCCATCACTGATCAGGAACACGTCCGAGCCGAAGCTGGCGCCCTCGTGCCTGGCCTGCACCTGGGTGACCACCCCGGCGATCATCACGTCACCGATTCCCGGCACCTGCCGCCTGGTGGTGACCACGTCGTCGAGTTGCAGGTAGTCCCCCTCGTGCAGCGCCACGTGCCACTGCAACGGCGTGGCGTCCTCGGTGCCGAGGACCCGGCCGATCGGCTCGGGCCCAGCAGGTTCGGACACGCCCCCTCCTTCGTTCGATGTCGGACGGCCCCCCGGCCGGTTGTCAGGGAGTATGGACCGACGGTCCGACAGTCAGGATTGCCGGTCCATTCAGTGGTACACCGTGGTTGGTGTTGCATGGACCAGTTGGGAAGGTAGGCACACCGCAGCGTCGCGACGATCGCCCGCTGCACGACGGCGGGAGACTGTTCATTGGCCGGGAATGCAGCCGAGTCCGGACGTTCGGTGACCAGCAAGATCACGTCGATCCTGATGACCTTCACCGAAGGTAGCGAGCATTCCCTCACCGAGATCGCACGCCTCGCCGGTCTTCCTGTGTCCACTGCACACCGTCTGACCACCGAGCTGGCCTCCCGGCACGTCCTGGAGCGGACCGCCGGCGGCAACTATCGGGCCGGCCTGCCGCTGCGGACCATCGGTTCCACGAACACCGCCCCACCCACCATCGCCGAGCGTGCCCCCTGCGTGCTGGAGGATCTGTCCGCGGTGACCCACTGCCGCACCCGGCTCGGTGTGCTCCGTGACCTCGAGGTCGCCTACATCCAGAAGGAACCCGGACCGCACCCGCCGACCACCTTCTCGGCCGCAGCGACGCTGCCGCTGCACGCGACCGCGCTCGGCCGGGTGTTGCTGGCCTTCTCACCCCAGCGGACCGTGGAAATGGCGATCCTGAGCGGCCTGCGCCAGTACACCCAGCACACCATCACCTCACCGACCCGGTTGCGGCGGGCGCTGGGCGTCACCAGGCTCACCCGCGTCGCGGTCGCCAAGTGGCAACTCGAGCCGGGTATGTGCGGGGTGGCCGTGCCCGTGTTCGGCACCGGCGGCGAGGTGGTCGCGGCCATCGAGCTCGCGTCGCCCGAACTGGGCGCCGATATCCAGCCGATCCTCGGCCTGCTGTCCATTGCGGCCCGGAGCCTCTCGCGCGAACTCGTCGGTGTGGCGCCACCACAGCGGTCCGGCGCCGAGCCGCGCCACCTGCGCGCGGTCGCGGTCGGTCACTGACCGTCCCGCCCGGCGGGCATGGCAGCATGGCGCCCGGGTTTCGCGGCGGGGAGGGACGGTGCGGCGTGCGTCGACTACTGGTGGTTGCCTATCAGACGCTCGGCGGCGATCATCTCGCCGACCTGATCCGGGCCCATGCATCGGACGGCCCGACGTCCGTGCTACTGCTGGTCCCCGCGACCCACCACACCGACCTGGTCGTGGCGCTGGCCGAGGCGTTCGCCGTGCAGGGCGGGATGCGCCCGCCGACGCAGACACATGATGCGGACACCGACGCGCAGCACCGGCTGGCCGCCGGCCTGGTCTGGCTTGCCGATCTGGGGGTGCGCGCCGAGGGCGAGGTCGTCGGCCACGACCCGGTCGAGGACATCCGCGAACGCGTCACCGCCGGCGGCATCGACGAGGTGGTCATCTCGACACTTCCCGCCGGCCTGTCCAGGTGGCTGCACCACGACCTGGCCCACCGGGTGCGTCGGGTGACGGATCTTCCGGTCACCGTGGTGACGGCCGAACGGCCCGACGCAGACCCGGGTGAGCACTCGATCGGGGACCGCAGTCAGTCGTAGACGACGATGACGATCGACGTGTCCGCGGTGATCGCCGTGCCGGCGGGCACCGACTGGCCGCGCACCCGGTTCTGCTGGCCCTGGGGCGCGGTGCCGCCGCTGCGGAAGGTCACGCTGGTCGCGCCGGCGGCGGCCAGCGCCGCCTCGGCCTCCGGCCGCGTCCTACCCACGAGTGCCGGCATGGTCACCTGGATGACCCCGATCCCGACGGAGACCGGGGTTCCGAACTTGCGAACGACGCTGCCCGCGACGGGCTGCTGGGTGACCACTGCGCCGATCAGGCTCGCCGAACCTGTCGGGCTGGGCGTCCGGGCGAAGGTGCCTGCGTCGCCGGCCCAGCCGCGGTCCTGCAGGGCGGCGGCCGCGGCGGCCGGGCTGCGTCCGACCAGGTTCGGCATGACCATCAGCGCGTTGTTCGAGTAGTTCAGGGTGATCGGGCTACCCTCCGGCACCTGCTGGCCCGGCGGGTGGTCGGCGCCCATGACGATCCCGCTGTCCTGGGTGCCGTCCTGCTCCACGCCGACCGCGGTCAGCCCCACCGCCTGCAGGATCCCGGTGGCCTCGTCGACACCGACCCCCAGGATGCCCTCGGGCACGGTCACCATCGGCAGCCCGGTGCCGACCGTCACGATGACCGCCGTGTCCGGCGCGGCCGTCTCGTGCGCGCCCGGCGACTGGGCCACCACCCTGCCCTTGTCCGCATCCGACGACGGCTGGGTCTGCTCGACGTAGGTCAACCTCAGCGGCGCCAGGGCCTGCCGGGCCTGATCGGGCGTCATGCCGTCCAGGTCGGGCACCGAGACGGCGCGAACCCCGTGCCCGACGATCAGATTGACCGCGGTCCCGCGGCCCACCTCGGTCAGCCCGGACGGGCGCTGCTGCATCACCCGGCCGGCATCCGGGTCGGTGGAGTCCTGCTCGGTCACCGCGCCGACGATCAGGCCCTTGTCCGTCAACACCTGCCGAGCCGCGTCCACGGTCAACCCCGACAGGTCGGGCACGGCGATCGGGCGTTGCGGCGGTGGGGCGGTGATCACGCTGGTGGTCAGCCACACCGCGGCCGCCAGCGCGACGAAGCAGGTCAGACCGAATCCGGTGTACGACCACACCCGGCGGGAGCGGCGCCGCGCGGGCCGGTCGCCGTCGTCGGGAGGCAGGCCCCGGCTGGGCGGCGCCAGCAGCGGCGGCGAGACCCGGTCCGACCGGCGTGCGGTCGGTCGGGCGCCGGGGGGCCCGCCGACCGATGCGGCGGCCAGCGCCGGCGCGCCGGCCAGCACCCGCGACAGGTCCGCCCCCAGGTCGGCCGCCGACTGGTACCGGTCCAGCGGATCCTTCGCCAGCGCCTTGAGCACGATCGCGTCCAGGTCGGCGGGCACCGTGGCCGCCAAATCGCTTGGTAGTCCCGGTGTTTCACTCACCTGCCGGTAGGCGATCGCCACCGGGTCGTCGCCGGTGAAGGGAGGGGAGCCGGTGAGCAACTCGAACAGCAGGCATCCGGTGCCGTAGACGTCGGACCTGGCGTCCACCGGCTCGCCACGGGCCTGCTCGGGCGACAGGTACTGCGCGGCGCGGGCCGACCCGCCGGGCGGTCCGTCATGATCCACCAGGATCGGCCGGGGGATACCGAAGTCCATCACCTTGACCGCCCCGCCGGACTCCAGCATCACGTTCTCCGGGCTGACACTCCGGTGCAAGATGCCGTGCCGGTGCGAAAAGTCAAGTGCCGCACAGACCTCCGTGACGATCTCGGCGGCGCGGCCGGGAATGGGTGGGCCGTCGGCGGCCAGGGCGGCCCGCAGGGTTCGGCCGTCGACGAGCTCCATCACGATGAACGGCTCACCCGCGACGCCCTCGTCCGTCGAGAGCTCCCCGGTGTCGTAGACCGCCACGATCGCGGGATGGTTGAGCAGCGCCGCGTTCCGCGCCTGCCGTCGGAACCGGCTGCGGAATGCCCGGTCCTGCCGGTGGTCGGCGCGCAACACCTTGATCGCCACCGGTCGGTCGATGAGCAGGTCGCGGCCGCGGTGCACGACCGACGTCACGCCCCGCCCGATCTCATCCCCGATCTCGTACCGACCCGTCACCCCGACCCCTCCGGCAGGGTCCTGCCAAGCACCACGTGCGCCTGGCGTTGACCGGCGCGGCCGACCGTTGGGCGCCGGATTTCCACCGTTGGCCTCGCACCCATCATTGTTCCCCGCAACGGCATCGCGCGCAGGTCGACCCGGGGTTCGGGGCGGGCACAATCGACTTCGGACCAGCTGACAAGGAGGCCAGTCGATGGGTGGGTACGGGAAGGTCCGGCAGGCGAGCATCGACGACCCGGCGGGTTTCTGGTTGGGCGCGGCACAGGTGATCGACTGGACACGCACGCCGACCCGCGCCCTGGATTCCTCCGCCCCGCCCCTGTACCACTGGTTCCCCGACGGGGAACTCAACGTGTGCGCCAACGCCCTCGACCGGCACGTCGACGCCGGCCGCGGGGGACAGGCGGCGCTGATCCACGACAGCCCGGTCACCGGCACCGTACGCACCTACACGTACGCCGAGTTGCGCGACGAGGTCGCGACGTTCGCCGGCGTGCTGACCGGCCTGGGGGTCGGCCGCGGCGACCGGGTGGTGGTGTACCTGCCGATGATCCCGCAGGCCGCGATCGCGATGCTGGCCTGCGCCCGGATCGGCGCGGTGCACTCGGTGGTGTTCGGCGGTTTCGCACCGCGCGAGCTGGCCGCCCGCATCGACGACGCGCGGCCGACGGTGATCGTGTCGGCGTCCTGCGGGATCGAGGTGCAACGCGTCATCGAATACAAGCCGCTGCTCGACCAGGCCATCGAGCTCGCGTCCCACAAGCCTGCCAAGTGCGTGATTTACCAACGCCCGCAAGCCGTTGCAGCGATGGGCCGGCGAGATGTGGACTGGGACCAGGCCGTCTCGGCGGCGTCACCGGTGGATCCGGTACCGGTCAAGGCGACCGATCCGCTCTACATCCTCTACACGTCCGGGACCACCGGGAGACCCAAGGGTGTGGTCCGTGACTGCGGAGGCTACGCGGTCGCCCTGGCCTGGTCGATGCGCAGCATCTACGACGTCGGCCCGGGCGAGGTGATGTTCACCGCGTCCGACGTGGGCTGGGTGGTCGGCCACTCCTACATCGTGTACGGGCCGCTGCTCGTCGGGGCCACCACCGTGCTGTACGAGGGCAAGCCGGTCGGCACCCCGGATGCCGGGCAGTTCTGGCGGGTGGTCGCCCAGCACGGGGTGAAGAGCCTGTTCACCGCGCCCACCGCATTCCGGGCGATCCGCAAGACCGACCCGACCGGTGAATTCGTCGACCGGCACGACGTGTCGAGCCTGAAGTACCTGTTCCTGGCCGGCGAGCGGCTGGACCCGGAGACCTACCACTGGGCGTCGGACCTGCTGGGCGTCCCGGTCATCGACCACT
>CAYZBB010000002.1:79385-123714 GCA_964476495.1 uncultured Actinomycetes bacterium
CACTGGTGGCAGACCGAGACCGGCTGGGCGATCGCCGCGAACCCGGCCGGCGTCGAGTTGCTGCCGATCAAGGCCGGCTCGCCGACCATCCCGATGCCCGGCTGGCAGGTCGAGATCCTGGACCCGGCCGGTGATCCGATGCCGGCCGGCGAGGACGGGGCGATCGCGCTCCGGTTGCCGCTCGCCCCGGGCGCGCTGCCGACACTGTGGAACGACGACGAACGCTACCTGCGGTCATACCTGTCCACGTATCCCGGTTACTACCTCACCGGCGACGGCGGGCACGTCGACCCCGACGGCTACCTGTTCGTGATGGGCCGCACCGACGACGTGATCAACGTCGCCGGGCACCGCCTGTCCACCGGCGGCATGGAGGAGGTGCTGGCCGGGCACCCGGACGTCGCGGAGTGCGCAGTGATCGGCGTGGCGGACGTGCTCAAGGGTCAGGTGCCCCGCGGGTTGGTGGTGCTCAAGGCTGGCGTGGATCGGGACCGGGCCACCGTCGAGGCCGAGTTGGTCGCGCTGGTCCGCGCGCAGATCGGAGCGGTGGCGGCGCTGCGGGAGGTCTCGGTGGTGCCGGCCCTGCCCAAGACCCGCTCCGGCAAGATTCTCCGGCGCACCATGCGACAGATCGCCGACGGCGTCGAGGCGCCGGTGCCGTCCACCATCGACGACGCCTCGGTGCTGGACACCCTGCGGCCGGTGCTGCGCAAGCCCGGGGACTGATCAGGAGGCCGCTCGGATGGGCCCCTCGCCCAGCTCGGCGACGACCTGCGCGGCGATGGCGGCCGATGTCTTGCGCCGGTCCATCGCGGTGTGCTGGATCCAGCGGAATGCCTCCGGCTCGCTCATCCGGCGGTGCGTCATGAGCAGGCCCTTGGCCCGGTCGATGATCTTGCGGGATTCGAGCCGGACCGTGGCCGACTGCACCTCCGCGATCAGGCGGCCGACCTCGGCGAACCGGGCGATGGCCACCTCGACCGCAGGGACCAGACCGGCGCGGCTCGGCGGCTTGGTCAGGAACGCCAGCGCGCCCGCGTCGCGCGATCCGGCCACCAACTCCGGATCGGCCGTCGCGGCCAGCACGACGACCGGTGCGATGCGCTGGGCGGTGATCTCGGCCAGCGCGCGGATGTCGTCCTCGGGATCCACGATGCCCAGCACGACGACATCCGGCCTCAGCTCGGCGGTCGATGCAGCGACGTCGCGCGGCTCGGCGAGCCGGGCGACCACCTCGAAGCCCTCGTCGCGGAGCACTCCCTCCACCGTCGACCGGGTCAGATCGTCCCGATCGCAGATCACCGCCCGCCGCGCAGCCGGAGGGTGCTCATTGGGCAGCTCCGGGGACAGATCTGAACCGCCCGTCCGCTCGATGCGCATGACCTCACTCCGTCTCCGGGCAAACCCGCTGTGACCTGCTGTGATCTGGAACCTCGCCAACCGCTCGCCGAGGCAAGTCGATCTTGTTAGCAAGATTAGCTGAAATCCCGGCTACTCAGCTAACTCATTCTGTGACGACTCGCACGCGTGTCGGGAGCAACCACTGCGCGGCATCCCGGATCGCCCGACCTGACCCGGATCGCCGAACCGGCTCGACCGTCCGCCGACTACGATCGGGTGATGCCCGCGCCGACCCGGGCGGGCGACCCGCACCAGAGGATCCGGTTCTGCCGCGCACCCGACGGCGTTCGGATCGCCTACGCCGTGCACGGCGAGGGTCCACCGATGCTCATCTCCACCTGTTGGCTGTCCCACCTGCAGCACGACTGGGGAAGTCCGGTGTGGCGGCACTTCCTGTCCGACATCGGGCAGTTCGCCACCGTGATCAGGTTCGACGAACGTGGTCACGGCCTGTCCGACTGGGACGTGACCGACTTCTCCCTCGAGGCACGTCTCGGTGACCTGGCCGCCGTCGCCGACGACGCCGGATTCGACACGTTCGCGCTGATGGCGATGGCGCAGGGCGGCCCGGTGGCGATCAGCTACGCGCACCGGCACCCGCAACGGGTCACCCGGCTGATCTTCTACGACAGCTACGCCGATCCGTTGCACGGAATCAGCGCCGACGACCTGGAACTCGAGGACGCCTTCGAGCACATCATCAAGGCCGGCTGGGGACGCCCGGAGGGTACCTTCCGGCGGGTGTTCAGCACACAGATGATTCCCGATGCCACTGAGGAACAGCTCGGCTGGCTGGACGAACTGCTCCGGGTGTCCGTCTCACCGAGCACCGCCGTGCTGGCCCGGCGGCAGCGCAGATGGTCCGACGCCAGCGCGCTGATGCCCGAACTGGACGTGCCGACCCTGGTGTTGCACTCACTGCGGGACCGGATGAACAACTTCGAGCACGCCCGCCACCTGACGACCACCATCCGGGGCGCCAGGCTGGTCCCCCTGGACAGTCAGAACCACATCCTGCTCGCCGACGAACCGGCCTGGCCGGTGTTCGTCGCCGAGGTGCGCGATTTCCTCCTCGCCGACCGGAAGCCCGCTCCGACTTCGACGAAACTGCCGTTGGCCCAGGTGCTGTCGAGTCGCGAACTCGAGGTGCTCACGCTCGCCGCGGACGGCCGGGACAACGACCGCATCGCCCGCGAGCTGTCGCTGAGCGTGCGCACCGTCGAACGACACCTGCAGAACATCTACGCCAAGCTCGACGTGCAGGGCAAGGCCGCCAGGACCGCCGCGGTGGCCCGCCTGCTCGCCGGCTGACCCCGCGGACGTACGCGCGGATACGCATCCGCCCACCTGCACCGACGGTGGGATTTGCGCGCATGCACCGATGCCCGGCCACGGCCCCGATCCCTACCGTCATTCCTGACCGCCGAAAGACCCGGCGGGACCGGCACTGCGGGACAAGGAGATCCGACATGACACAGGCACCGACCCAGAGCCCGATCAAGCTGAAGCACAAGGCGATGTGGGCCTTCGGCAACTACGACGCGGTGGCCACCGAGGTCATTCCCGAGCTCGGAACGGTGATCGTCGACGCCGCCGACATCGGAACGGGGGAGAACGTGCTGGACGTGGCCGCCGGCTCGGGCAACGCCAGCATCCCCGCGGCGCGACGGGGCGCCCGGGTGACCGCAAGCGACCTCACGCCCGAGCTGCTGGAAGTCGGGCGGCAGCGGGCGGCCCGGGAGGGCGTCGACGTGACCTGGGTGGAGGCCGACGCCGAGTTCCTGCCCTTCGGCGACGGCGAATTCGACGTGGTGACCTCATGCGTCGGCGTGATGTTCGCGCCCTTCCACCAGCCGGTCGCCGACGAACTGGCCCGGGTCACCCGACCGGGCGGCACCATCGCGTTGATCAACTGGACACCGGCCGGATTCATCGGGCAGATGTTCGGCGTCATGCGCGACTACGTGCCGGCGCCGCCGCCCGGCGCCCGGCCCGGCCCACTGTGGGGCACCGAGGCCCACGTCCGCGAACTCTTCGGCGAGAAGGTGTCCGGGCTGCGCGCCGAGACCCGGACGCTGACGGTCGACCGGTTCGCCGACGCCGAGCAGTTCCGCGACTTCTTCAAGCACCACTACGGCCCGACCATCGCCGCCTACCGCAACATCGCCGACGATCCGGCCCGCGTGGCCGAGCTCGACCGGGCGCTGGTCCGGTTGGCTCGGGAGGCCGGTGCGGACACCGGCACCATGACGTGGGAGTACCTGCTGGTCACTGCATATCGGGCCGGATAGCCGGCTCGACGTCACCCGTCCGGAACCCCCGATCTGCACCGATTCCACCTGGACCGGGCATATCCTCCGGGCGGGCGACGCCGACGCCTGGTGGGCGCGCTCGAGGTGGCTCGGGAGTGGTCATGCGCGGTCGGCGTCGCACTGTTCGGATTCTCGGTTCGCTCGCGGCGTTCGTGCTCGTCGCCGCGGCCGGCTGCACGACGGGGTCGCCCGGGGGTCTGACCGGTGCGGCATCCGGGACCGGCACGCCGCCGTCCCGCGCCGCCGTCACCACCGGGCCGTCCATCGCGAGCCCACCCGTCACCACGAGTTCGAGTCAGGCGCCACCCGTCGCCACCGTCAGCTCCACGCCGGCGCTGAACAGCGGCGACCTGGCGCCCGCCGACCCGATCACCGTCGCGGTCGCCCAGGGGACGATCGACACGCTGACCATGACCAACCCGGATGGAAACCCGGTCGCCGGCACGCTGTCCGCCGACGGAACGTCGTGGACGCTGGCCGAGCCGCTGGCCTTCGGCGCCACCTACACCGTGACGGGCACGGCAACCGGCACCGACCACCGGCAGGTGCCGATCACCGGCACCTACTCGACGGTCAGCCCGGACGTCCAGGTGCGCAACACGATCTACCCGGGCGACGACATGACCGTCGGCGTCGCCGCGCCGATCATGGTCGGCTTCGGCGTCGACCCGCAGGACCGGGCCGGCATCGCCAAGCACATCAGCATCACCACCGAACCGGCGGTGCAGGGGGCATGGGCCTGGATCCAGCACGACGACGGCCGGTGGGCGCTGGACTACCGCACCGAGGACTACTGGCCGGCCGGCACCAAGGTGCACGTCCAGGCCAAGCTGTACGGGGTGAAGATCGCTGACGGCGCGTACGGGCGAGCCGACGTCACCAGCGATTTCGTGATCGGCCGCAACCAAGTGGTGAAGGCGGACGTGAACTCGCACGAGCTGGTGGTCACCCAGGACGGCCAGGTGACCGCCACCTACCCGGCCTCGTACGGCCGGGGCGACGACACCGGCGACTCCAACCTGATCACCCGGTCCGGGGTGCACGTGGTCAACGAGTTCTACGAGACCAAGTACATGAGCAACCCGCAGTACGGCTACAGCAACATCCCGGAGCGCTGGGCGGTTCGGATCAGCGACAACGGCGAGTTCATCCATGCCAACCCGGCCAGCAGCGGCGCCCAGGGCAACACCAACGTGACGCACGGCTGCGTGAACCTGTCCCTGGATGACGCGCAGGCGTACTACGAGTCGGCGATCTGGGGCGACCCGGTCGAGGTCACCGGCACCGGCGTCCAGCTGTCCGCCGCCGACGGCGACATCTACGACTGGGCGCTGAGCTGGGACGAGTGGCATGCCCTGGGTACGGGCTGACGTCAGGTCACGCGGCGTGCGTGGCGGATGCCGGCTCCGGGGTGGCTCCGGCGGCCAGCCGCTGCCGGGCACGGTCGCCGTGCCGGCCGACCGGAACCGACTCGGTGGCCGCCGCCAGTCCCATCACCGGGGTCGCGACGTACATCGATTCCGCCCGGTCCACCACGTAGGTCTCGTGGAAGATCCCCACCGCGCCGGCGGCCGTTCGGGCCCGACGGTTGAACGCCGCCCACGCCGGGCGGTGCTTCGCGCTGGGGTCGGAGGCGTACGCGTAGAGCTTGTCGGTCGATTCCCAGTACTGGATCAGGGTCGGGCCGCCCCTGCCGAACAGCAGGCGGTAGCCGAGCAGGCCGGAGTCCGGGGCTTTGGCGAGTTCGGCGAGCATGCCGGGCATGGCGGCGAAGACCGGCCACCACATGCCCGGCCGGAACCACCTGTTGATCGTCATGCCGATGACGAACACGACGAGCGGACCGTCGTGGTAGTGGGTCATCCGTCGGGTGTCGATGCGGGTCATGGTCGTCACCTCTCGATAGGATAGTGCTGCTCTCCAAGAATGGAGAGCCGCACTATCTAATGTCAAGGATCTGCCGTGCGCATCTCGGAGCTGTCCAGGGTCAGCGGTGTCCCGACCGCCACGATCAAGTACTACCTGCGTGAAAGACTTCTGCACGACGGCGTTCTCACCTCTGCGACGCAGGCACGGTACGACGAGTCGCACGTGGCGCGGCTGCGGCTGATCCGCGCGCTGGTCGGCCCGGCGGGGCTGTCGGTGGCCAAGGCGCGGCTGGTGCTCGACGCCGTCGACGGTGCCGACGCGCCGTCCAACGAGTTGCTCGGCGTCGCCCACGGGGCGCTCGTGGCAGCCGCCGACCCCGACCGCGACCTGTCCCGATCCGAGCAGATCCTGCAGCGGTGGGGATGGTGCATCTCGGCCAAGGACCGCGACAGCCGCGCCGCGTTCCAGGACGCGCTTGAGGCGATCGACGCGGCCGGGTTCGATGTGCCGGACGACGCGCTCGACGGGTACGCGCAAGCGATGCTGCAGGTCGCGACGATGGAGCTCGACCGTCTGCCGACCGATTCGCCGGAAGCGGCCGTCCGCTATGTCGTGCTTGGCACCGTGCTGAACGAGCCCTTGCTCCTGGCGCTGCGCCGGCTGGCCGAGCAGCACGTGTCGACGATCCGGTTCGGCGCATCCCCCGAGTAGCCCGTTCCACCGGCGGGCAGTGGTCTCAACCGGCGGGCAGCGGTCGTCCGTTCAACCGGCGGTCAGCGCCCGCCGGCCATCGCCAGCGTCCGATGAGTGCCTACCAGCGCCGCCAGCACGTCGCGCGCGGACACGATCCCGAGCACCTCACGCCCATCGCCGACCGGCATGTGCCGGATCTCGGCGTCGATCATGCGTGCTCCGACCTCCCAGATCGAGTCGTCAGGCGTGGCCCAGATGAGGTCGAAGGTGGCGATATCGCCGACCTGGCGGTCCTCCGGGTCGACGTCGGAATCGGCCAGGGCGACGATCAGATCTCGCTCGGACACCAGGCCGACGCACTCGTTGTCGTCGACCAGGATCACGGCGCCGATCCGGTTGCCCGCCAGCTCGGACAACGCGTCGGCCCAACTGGCCGCGGCGTCGATGGTGGCCACCGACGTGGTCATGATCTCGCCGACCGGATCGGACGGTCGCATGGTGCGTGGCACTGTCATCCTCGGCACTCCTGACATCTGGTGGCCCCCGAGCGGCCCGCCCACATGGGCGGACCGACCACCATCAGTCTTGGCGAACGGACCGTCCGGACGCGAGAGTCCTTGGTCCCGAATCGGCGGTTCCTCGCCCGGTCCCCGGACGTGCTCCCCGCCCGGTCCGGGTCGGGCTCCCCGCCCGGTCCGGAGACGACTGACGGCCGCCGCGCACCGAAGGTGCGTCGACGGCCGTCAGTCAGATTTGTCGGATCCCGGGTCGACCCCTCGATGGCCCGAGCGGCATACGATCAGCGCGACTGCAGATCGCGTTCGGTCAGGCCCACGAGGGTGAGCGTGGTTCCGGCGTCCGGGGTGAACTCGACGGTGTAGGTCGTCGAACCCCAGCCGGTTTGCAGATTGACCACCCTGCCCGGAGCTCCAGTGGGGACTGCAGTCGATCCGCCGTAGCGGATATCACGCGCCGCTTGCACCGTCGTGAGCGCCGGAAACACCATCCTGCCTCCTCAAGTGTTGGTCGTGACGCGCACCATACCCATCGCCCGCGGCGCTGGATAGGTGTGTCGGGTGAACAATCCGCGACGGCCGCGAACGCCCGGCAAACCTGGCGATGACCTCGATCCGAGACCCACGTCGCACAGCATCGGGGAACGTCGCACACCGCATGCGTGGTGCGACGTTCCTTCACGGTGTGCAACGTCCGCCGACCGCTAGGTCAGCCGACCTATGGTGATGGCCATGGGGCCCCGGTGGAGCGTCGATCAGGTCATGGCGGCCGCCCCCGACTCCGCATCCCAGGTGGCCGGCCGACGGCTCGCCCGACCGGGTCCGTGGAGCGCGATCGGCGTGTCGGACGGTCTGCTGTGGGGCGAGTGCCAGGGCTCGGGCAAGACACCGTACAAGATCACCGTCGACACCGGCACGCCCCGGTACCAGTGCACATGCCCGTCGCGGAAGTTCCCCTGCAAGCATGCGCTCGGGCTGCTGTTCCTGTGGGCCGCGAACGGCATCGATGCTCCAGGAGGCGGGGCTTCGGGGGGACCGGGGTCCGGGGAAGAAGCTTCCGGGGGAGGAAAGGACACGGCCGCGTCGGGCGGCGAGGACCGACCCAGGGAACGGACGGTCGCGCAGACGACCGCCGCCGCGGCCCGGGCCGCTGCGCGTGAGCGACGCGTCGAGGACGGGCTCGCCGAACTGGATCGCTGGCTCGCCGACCAGGTCTCCGGCGGGTTGGCCCGGGCCGCGCACGACCCCTACGGCTGGGCCGAACCGACCGCGGCCCGGATGGTCGACGCGCAGGCCCCCGGGGTGGCGGCGTCGCTGCGTCGGCTGCCCACGGTCATCACCTCCGGTCCCGGCTGGCCGGCCTTGCTGCTGGACGAGCTGGCGATGCTGCACCTGCTGGCCCGCGCGTACGCCCACCGGAGCGGTCTGCCGGCCGACCTGGTGGCGACCATCCGCGACCATGTCGGCTTCACCGTGCCCAAGGCCGACGTGCTCGCCCGACCGCCGGCACGCGATCACTGGGTGGTGGTGGGATTTCGCGACCTGGACACCGAGACCGTGTCCACCCGCCGGGTGTGGCTGCGCGGCAACCGTTCCGGCCGCTGGGCACAGGTCCTGTTCTTCGCCGCGGCCGGCGCCGGTCTGGACTCCTCACTGGTCCCGGCCACCGTGCTCGACGCCGACCTGCACTTCTATCCCGGTCGGGCCGGCCTGCGTGCTGCCATCGGCACGCAGCACGCGGACGCCGAACCGTGTGCGAGTTGGCGCCCACCCGTCGATACCGTCGCGGCCGCCGCCGACCGCTGGGCGGCGGCACTGGCCGCCGACCCGTGGCAGCACCAGTTCCCGGTGGTCCTCCGCGGTCACATCGACCGCACCGATCCGGGCTGGTCCCTCACCGACCCGGCCGGGTCGGCGGTGCACATACACGGCACCGACCTGGATCTGTGGCGGCTGCTGGCGATGACCGCCGGAACCGAGATCGACGTCGCCGGCGAGTGGAGCCCGATCGGTTTTCGTCCGGCCACCGCGGTGCGGGACGGCCGGATGATGGTGCTGTGATCTCGGAGCTGGTGGCCGCGGCGACCGTGGGGACCGCCCACCGCGCGGTCGACGTCGCCGCGCTCCCCGCTTCGTTGCGGCCCGATCCGATGCCGGCCGATTCGGCGGTCGCCGTGCTGGATGCGGCGGCATTGGTCGCGCTGGCCCGGCGCACGGTACCGCCGGCCCCGCCACATCCCGCCATCACCGCGACAGTTCCTGCGCCCGAACGGGTTCCACTGATGCCGGACGTCTTGCGGCAGATCATCGGCCGGGTCGAACGCCACCCCGCCGTCCTCGTCGAGGCGCTCGTGCTCATTCGGCGAGCCGGCTTGCGGCTTCACCCGGACCTGGTGCCCGGGCTGCTGGACGACGGCCGCCCCGAGGTGGTGGCCGCGACCCGCCCGGTGAGCGGGGAGATCGGCGAGTTCCTGATGAGCAGGAACCCGCGGTGGGCCGCACCCATCGCCGCCGATCCGACCGAAACGTCGGCCTGGGACGAAGGGACCACCCCCGAACGGATCCGATGGCTGCGCGCGCTACGCCGCACCGAACCCGACAGGGCCCGGGAATTGATGTCGGACAGCTTCTCCCAGGAGGGTTCGGCGGTCAGGGCGGAGTTGCTGGCCGTGCTCGCCGACGGGCTGTCGCCGGCGGATCAGGACTTCCTGCTGGCCGCGGTGGGAGATCGCAGCCGCGCCGTGGTCGGGCAGGCGCTCGACCTGCTCACCCTGCTGCCCGACTCGCCACTGTGCCGCGACATGGAGGCGCTGGCCGCCCGGCACCTGAAAGTGGGACACCGGCTGCAGCGCACGACGTTCACGGTCACCGAGCCACGCCCGGCGGAGTTCGCGCCGTGGCCGGTTCCGCAGGCGGCGCCCTGGACCGTGCTGCTGGGCCGCATCGACCCGGCGCGCTGGACGCGGGTGTTCGGCATGGACCTGCTCGGGCCGCTCGCCGCGGGCGCAGACGAGTTCAACCCGCTGGTGCCCGGATTCCGGCAGGCGGCGGTCACCTTCCGGCACGCGGTGCTGGCCCGGGTGCTGATCACCGGTCGGTTCACCGTCGATACCTCGCTGTGGTCGGTGCTCTCCGCCGCCGACGCGGCGGACCCGCTGGACCGGCTCCTGGCCGACCGGCGGATCCGGCCCGACCAGGTGACCGCCGCCCTCTCCGCCCTGCCGCGACCCTGGCCGGCACCGCTGGCCCGCCGGCTCGCCGGCTGGCTGTCGGACACCGGCAACGCGACCACGCCGCCCCCGCGTCAGCTGTGGGATCTGTGGGCGTCCGCCGCCGAGTTGCCCGACTGCCGGGAGCTGGCGACCCTGGCCCGGGAGATCGCCGCACGGGCCGCCGGAGACCGGGCCGCGGCACTGGTCACCCGCGCCGGCAACGCCGCCAACCTGCTCACCCTGCGCGCCGTCCTGCGCGAAACCCTTCAGGAAACCCTTCACGAAACCCTTCACGAAACCCTTTGCCCTCCAGGAGGAAACCCGTGACCGACGCCACCATGGCGGCCACCGCCGTGCTGCGCCCGCATGCCGAGCAGCAGTACGCATCGGAGCTGGTCGTGCTGGAGGCGGCGGACGATCGTCCACGGCCGGCGAACTGGCGGTTGTCGCCGTGGGCGGTGGTCACCTATCTGTTGGGCGGCACGGTCGGCGACACCGTCATCACCCCGAAGTACGTGGGCGGCCGGCGGCTGATCGAAGTCGCGGTCGCCACCGTCGCAACGGACCGGGCGCTGCTGCTGCTCGGCGTGCCCGGCACGGCCAAGTCCTGGGTGTCCGAGCACCTGGCCGCGGCCATCAGCGGCGACTCCACGCTGCTGATCCAGGGCACCGCCGGCATCGCCGAGGAGGCCATCCGCTACGGCTGGAACTACGCCCGGCTGCTCGCCGACGGCCCGAGCGAGGCCGCCCTGGTGCCCTCACCGGTGATGACCGCCATGCGCACCGGATCCATCGCCCGGATCGAGGAACTCACTCGGATGCCGTCCGACGTGCAGGACGCGTTGATCACCGTACTCAGCGAGAAGACCCTTCCCGTACCGGAACTCGGCATCCAGGTGCAGGCTCGCCGCGGCTTCAACCTCATCGCGACCGCCAACGACCGGGACCGCGGCGTGAACGACCTGTCCTCGGCACTGCGCCGCCGTTTCAACACCGTGGTGCTGCCGCTGCCGGCCGGGGTCGACGAGGAGGTCGGGATCGTCGCCGGCCGGGTCGCCGAGCTGGGCCCCGCCCTCGATCTGCCCACCGCCACCGACGCGACCGCCGAGATCCGGCGGGTGGTCACGGTCTTCCGCGAACTTCGGGGCGGCGTCACCGAGGACGGGCGGACGTCGCTGAAGGTGCCGAGCGGCAGCCTGTCGACGGCCGAGGCGATCTCCGTGGTCACCGGCGGCCTGGCGCTGGCCGCACACTTCGGCGACGGGGTGCTTCGCGCCTCCGATGTGGCCGGCGGCATCCTGGGCGCCGTGGTCAAGGACCCGGTCGCCGACCGCATCGCCTGGACCGAGTACCTGGAGGCGGTCGTCCGGCAGCGCGCCGACTGGCGCGACTTCTACCGTGCCTGCCGCGAGGTCACCGGATGACGGTACGGGTGCTCGGCATCCGACATCACGGGCCCGGTTCGGCGCGTGCGGTGCTGGCCGCGTTGGAGCACCTGCGGCCCGACCGGGTACTGATCGAGGGTCCGCCGGAGGCCGACGGCCTGGCGCCGTTCGCGGCCGACCCGGACCTGGTGCCGCCGGTTGCGCTCCTGGCGTACCGCAACGACGACCCGGCGGCGTCGGCGTTCTGGCCGCTCGCAGTGTTCTCCCCGGAATGGCAGGCGTTGCGCTGGGCGGCCCGTCACGAAGTTCCGGTTGCCTTCATGGACCTGCCGGCGGCGGTACTACTGGCCGCCGGGCGGGCCGCGGCGGAGGAGCCGTCGACAGTCCGCACCGACCCGATCGCCGTGCTGGCCAAGGCCGCCGCCTACGACGACCCGGAACGCTGGTGGGAGGACGTCATCGAGGCCCGGCGCGGGGGCGACCCGTTCGATGCGGTCACCGAGGCGATGTCCGCGGTCCGCGCCGACCGGCCGGAGACCGACGAGCGGACGCTGCGCCGGGAGGCCCACATGCGAAAGGTGCTACGTGGCGCCCTGAAGGCCGGCGCGGCGCGGGTCGCGGTGATCTGCGGCGCCTGGCACGCGCCCGCCCTGGCCGGCAGGCCGCCCGGCGTCGCCGCCGACAACGCGCTGCTGCGTGGGTTGCCGACCGCGAAGGTGACCGCGACATGGGTGCCCTGGACCCACTCCCGCCTCGCCGCGTCCTCCGGTTACGGCGCCGGCGTCCGCTCGCCCGGCTGGTACCGGCACCTGTTCAGCACCGCCGAGCATCCGTTGGAGCGGTGGATGAGCCTGACCGCCGGTGTGCTCCGGGCACACGACCTGCCGACCTCGACGGCGCACGTCATCGAGGCAACCCGGCTGGCCCACACGCTGGCGCACCTGCGAGACCGGCCCGAACCCGGATTGACCGAGGTCATCGACGCCACCCGTGCGGTGCTGTGCGAGGGCAACGAGCTCGCCGTCGACTTGGTGCTCCGCGACGCCGTCGTCGGACAGGAACTGGGACGGGTGCCGGACTCGGAGCCAACGGTGCCACTGGAGTCCGACATGCGTTCCACCGCAAGGTCTCTACGGTTACGGTTCGACGCGTCCGCGCGCGAGCTGACACTGGATCTGCGCGCCGGCAACGACCTGCGCAAGTCCCGGCTGTGGTGGCGGTTGAGCATCCTCGGCGTCGACTGGGCGAAACCGGCACAAGTGGCCGGCACCGGCACGTTCAAGGAGGGCTGGACGGTGGCCTGGCAGCCCGAACTGTCCGTCCGGCTGATCGAGGCCTCGGTGTGGGGCACCACCGTCCCGGCCGCGGCCGCCAACCGGTTGGTCGACCGGGCCGCCGGCCTGGCCGAGTGCACGGCGGCGATCGCCGACTGCATCACCGCCGACCTGCCCGACGCGATGCCACAGTTGCTGGAGCGGCTGGACCGGCTCGCCGCCGGCACCACCGACATCGCCGGCCTGCTGCGGTCGCTGCCCGCGCTGGTCCGGGCACAGCGGTACGGCACGGTCCGCGGCACCGACACCGGGTCGATCGCACTCGTCGCGCAGGCGGTGCTCACCCGGATCGGCGCCGGCCTGCCGGCCGCCCTCGGTGGCCTCGGCGAGGAGGCCGCGCGGGAGATCCGGGTGCCGTTGGAACGGACCCATGAGGTCGTCCCCTTGCTGCCCGCCGGCCCCGCCCGGGACGGCTGGTACCGGGCGCTGGCACAGGCCGCGCAGCGGCGGGACCTGCCACCGCTGCTGTCCGGCCGGATCGTGCGGCTGCTGATGGACGCCGGTGCGATGCCCCGCCGGCAGGCCGCCGACCGGCTGCACACCGCCCTGTCGTTCGGCACCACTGCGTCCGAGAAGGCGCAGTGGGCGGAGGGTTTCACCGCGGGCGGGGCCCTGCTGCTGATCCACGACGACGCACTGCTTGCCGTGCTGGACCGGTGGGTCCGCGGCCTGACCGACGAGGAGTTCCTGGAGGTCGTGCCGCTGCTGCGCCGCGGGTTCGGCACCTTCGCCCCGGCGGAGCGACGGAACCTGTTGCGGGCGGCCGGCAACCTGTCCGGCGCCGGCCCACCGGACGGGGTGCCGGCCGCGAACGATCCTGACCTGGATCTGGGTCGGGCCGGCGACGTGCTGGCCACCGCGCGCCTGTTGCTGGGCACGGTGGCTCGATGACGTCCGACCTCGACGAGGAGCAGCGGCTTCGCCGGTGGCGGCTGCTGGTCGGCGGCGACGACGGCGACGACGGCGACGACGCCGGCTCCTCGGTGAGTCTTTCCGGCGACGACGAGCGGATCGACGCCGCGCTCGCGGCGGTCTACGACAGCCACGGACCGGGCGAGACCGGCGGGCAGCGGTCCGCCGGTCTCGGCTCGTCCGCACCGCGGGTGGTCGGCTGGCTCGGCGACATCCGCAGCTACTTCCCGTCATCGGTCGTCCAGGTGATGCAGCGGGACGCGGTGGACCGGCTGCAGCTGCACCAACTGCTGCTGGAGCCCGAACTGCTCGACGCGGTCGAACCCGACGTGAACCTGGTCGCCACGCTGATCTCGATGAGCCGGCTGCTGCCCGAGAAGTCCCGGGCCACCGCCCGCTGCGTCGTCGCGAAGGTGGTCGAGCAGATCGAGCGGCGGATCGCCGACCGGACCGCGTCGGCGGTGCTCGGCGCGCTGAACCGCTCCGCCCGCACCCATCGTCCCCGCCGACACTCCGACATCGACTGGCCCCGCACCATTTCCGCGAACCTGAAGCACTGGCTGCCGGAGCACCGCACGCTGGTCCCGGAGCGGCTCGTCGGGTACGGCCGGCGGCATAACACGGTGCAGCGCAACGTGGTCGTGGCCATGGATCAGTCCGGGTCGATGGCCGAGTCCGTCGTCCACGCAGCGATCTTCGGTGCGGTGATGGCCACGCTGCGCACGCTGCGCACCTCGCTGGTGGTGTTCGACACCACGGTGGTCGACCTGACCGACCAATTGCACGATCCGGTGGAGGTGCTGTTCGGCACCCGGCTCGGAGGCGGCACCGACATCAACGCGGCCGTCGCCTACTGCCAGGACCTGATCGGATCTCCGGCCGACAGCATCTTCGTGCTGATCTCCGACCTGTACGAGGGCGGCATCCAGGGCGAGCTGGTGCGCCGGATGAACGCGATGAAGCTCGCCGGCGTGCAGGTGATCGTGCTGCTCGCACTGTCGGACTCCGGTGCCCCGTCCTACGACCGGACGCACGCCGCGGCGCTGGAGGCGATCGGCATCCCGGCCTTCGCGTGCACCCCGGACGCATTCCCGGATCTGCTGGCGTGCGCGATCGAACGCGGCGATCTCGGCGCCTGGGCGCACCGGTTCCGGGCCGAGTCGGGCTGAGCCGGCAGGGGCAGAGACGTACCGTTTCGACATGCGCGCACTTGCCGGCCGCCCGCGGCGGATCCTGCTCGAACTGGACCTGACCGAGCTGCCCGTCGAACTCGACCAGGACGAACCGCTCGCCCGGCTGCGCCACCGTGGCCGGCGCGACCTGCGCGCCACCCTGCGGGCGCTGCACGAAGCGGCGGGTGACCCGCGCGTGGTCGGACTGGTCGCCCGGGTCGGTGGCGCGCCGCCCTGGACGCAGATGCAGGAGCTGCGGCTGGGAGTGCTGGCGTTCTCCGCCCGGGGCAAACCCACACTGGCATGGGCGGAGTCGTTCGGCGAACAGCCCGGCACGATGGCCGGCTACGTGCTGGCGACCGCCTTCGACGAGCTGTGGCTGCAACCCGGCGGTGACGTCGGTCTGCTCGGCGTCGGCCTTGAGACCACCTTCGTCCGCGGCGCGCTGGACAAGCTCGACCTGGAGCCGCAGTTCGACCAGCGGCACGAGTACAAGAACGCCGCGGACCGGATCATGCGGACCGAGTTCACCGAGGCCCACCGCGCCGCCATGGACCGCATCGTGGAGTCGGTATTCGACGACGCCGTCGACGCCATTGCACAGAGCCGGCGCATGGACCCGGCCACCGTCCGTGACCTGGTCGACCGGGGTCCCTGGCTCGCGTCGGCGGCCCGCGACGCCGGGCTCGTCGATCGGCTCGGCTACCGCGACGAGGCGCTGGCCACGATGCGCAAGCGGGTCGGCGAGGACGTCGAGCTGCTGTTCGCCGACCGGTGGCGCCGCCGCGGACGTCCCCGCCTGCCGGTACGGCACCGGGCGCATGTCGCCCTGGTGCAGGTCCGTGGCGGGATCGTGTCCGGCCGGTCGCGGCGCAGTCCGTTCGGCCGCGTCGCCGGCAGCGACACGGTGTGCGCGTCGCTGCGAGCGGCGGCCGACGACGATCGGGTGCGTGCCGTCGTGTTGCTCATCGATTCACCCGGCGGGTCCGCCGTCGCGTCCGAGACCATCTGGCACGAGGTCGTTCTGCTGCAGGAAAGGAAGCCGGTGATCGTGTCGATGGGCGCCGTCGCCGCGTCCGGCGGCTACTACATCGCCTGCCCGGCGGACCGGATCGTCGCCCTGCCGGCCACCCTGACCGGGTCCATCGGCGTGGTCGGCGGCAAGGTGGTCGCCCAGGGCCTGCTCACCCGGCTCGGCCTGACCTCGGGATCAGTGGCCAGAGGCGAGCATGCGCTGATGTTCTCGGCTCGCAGGGGCTTCGATGACGACGAGAGGCGAAGCCTGGCCGACAGTATGGACTCGATCTACGACGACTTCGTGGGCAAGGTGGCGCAGGGTCGGGGTCGCACGCGCGCGGAGATCGAGACCGTCGCGCGGGGTCGGGTGTGGACCGGCCGGGACGCACTGGCCGTCGGTCTGGTGGACACGCTGGGCGGGCTGCGGGACGCGGTGCGGCTCGCGCGGTCCCGAGCCGGGATGCCCGACGACGCGCCGGTGCGGCCGGCGGTTCGGCTCGGTCCGCTGGCCAGGCTCGGCCGGCCGAAGAACTCCGCGGATCCGCGGGCGGCCGTGGGAACCGTGCTGCCGCGGGCCGCGGACCTGTCGGCCGCGGCCGGTATCCCTGCCGGCACCCTGTGGATGCCACCGCTGCGGATCCGCTGACCCGGGTCAGCCGTCCAGCGCATCGGACCCCGGCGCGCCCGCGACGTCAGGGCGGCGGAGGCACACGACCGGGAGGCGATGCCGCATCGCCGCGTAGCAGCGCGCCCAGCAGTTCGGCACCGACGGGATGCACAAGCGGGTCGGCATGGCGGTGGACGAGCCGCCACCGCGATCCTTCCCGACGGAAGACCACGGTGACCCGCAGGGACAGGTCCTGTTCGGGAAAGCCGCCGATCCTGCCGTGCTGACGCTCGACCATCACCAGCACCGCGAGGTCGCCGGAGGAATAGGTTGCGACGATTTCGAGGCCGGCCACGCCGTCCTCGAAGTACTCCTCCATGGCCGCGATCGCCTCGTCCGAGTCGTCGAAGCCGCGCCGCGGTTCACCTCCGTTGGGGGCCATCAGCGTGAAGTCGTCGGCGTGATCCATCAGCGCGGCGTAGCGCCGGATCCGTCCGCCGATGATCGCCGACGCCCCGTCCGACATGATCTGGACCAGCTCCTCGAGCTCCGGTCGGGGGGAGCGTTCTGGTGTTCCGGTGACGTCCTGTTCGGCCATCGCTTGATTGTCCGGCTCCTGGCAACCTCGACGAGGCGCTGGTCGATCGGCTGCGGTGAGCGAGTCTCGGACTCCGCAGCCACCCGGACGCAGGACAAGGCCAGTTCCGGGTGTGCGGCCCGCACCGCACACCCGGAACCCGCTACCGGAGCCTGCCGCTGAAGCGGTGCTCCACCTCGTCGTATTCGTCGACCCGTATCCGGACGACGTCGCCGACCTCGGCGGTCACTCCGCGGACCAAGCCGGGAACCTGGCCTGCCGTGGTCACCAGCACTCCGAATGGCAGGGATCTGGTGACGGTGACCTCGATCAGGTCGCCATCGCGCAAGGAGGATGCGTTCATGCGCCTCACCCCCTTCCGATTACTCGGGGTGGGCCCGGTCCGTCGGCGTCGCGAGCCCGCCGGATGTCTCCTGTCCTCGTGGCGCGCTCGCGGGCCGGTGTCGGTCCGACCTCACGCCAGTGAGTCTGCCACCAGGGGTGCCGGTCCGGGAGTGGCAACGTCGCACGCTCCGAGGGAACGTCGAACACCCCCAACGAACGTCGCATCACGCATGCGTGGTGCGACGTTCACCCGCGCGGTGCGAGGTGGGACCGAGCCGGGCCCGTAGCGGAGAACGTAGGGAGCCGGCAAGCAAACATGGGCAGGACCGCCGATGTGCACGCAGCGTCGGCACCGGCACCCTCCTGGTGGGTCGGCCGAACAGCGGCCGCCGTCTTGGGGAGATCACCATGCATGACGCCGTCTTCGTCGCCCAGGTGCTGTGGACCCGCACGCAGGCGCAACTCGTCCGGGACCTCGAGCGCCGTCGCGCCGTCACCTTCCGTGCCCGCCGGCGCTCCATCGGGCGGCGCTGATCGTCGACCGGTCGGCGAGGATGGGCCGATGCGCCCGTTCCAGTTCCTCGCCGATGCCCGGGAGATCGTGCCCGGTCCCGAACTCGCCGACCGCGCCCGCCGTGCCGAGGACACGGGGTACCACGCCCTGGTCGTCCCCGACCACCTGTTGGGTCAACTATCCCCGGTGGTCGCGATGACGGCCATCGCTGCGGCCACCAACACGCTGCGGGTGGGGGCATTCGTGCTGAACAACGATCTGCGGCATCCGGCCGTGCTGGCTCAGGACCTGGCGGCCATCGACGTGCTCTCCGGTGGCCGGCTCGACATCGCGATCGGCGCGGGCTGGAACAAGCCGGAGTACGACGCGATCGGCCTGCCTTTCGACCGAACCTCGGTCCGCCAGGCACGTCTCGCCGAGTCGATCACCGTCATCAAGGAATGCCTTTCAGGGAAACAGTTCTCGTTCGTCGGAGAGCACTATCGGATCACCGGGCACACCGGCGAGCCCGCACTGCAACGACCGCACCCGCCGGTGTTCATCGGGGGAGGCGGTCGCCGGACGCTGTCGCTGGCGGGCCGCGAGGCGGACATCGTCGGCCTCGCTCCACGGCACGGCGCCACGGGTCTCGACCCCCGGTCGCTGACCCTGGAGGCCACCCGGGAGAAGATCGCCTGGGTGGCCGAGGCCGCGGGGCACCGGTTCGCCGACCTGACCTTCAACGTGTACCCGTCGGGGTGGCCGCCGGTGCTCACCGACGACCTGTCCGGCGAGGTCGCCACGGTGATCGCGGCGTTTCGGCAGCGCACCGGTGTGTCGTTGACCGAGCGCGAGGTGCTGGAGTCACCCCACCTGTTCATCGGCTCAGCCGGACGGCTGGCGGACAAGTTCGAGCAGTTGCGGGCCGAACTGGGCATCACCTCGTTCACGCTCGGTGCCCTGGGCGACCTCGACCCGGTGCTGGTCAGGCTCGCCGGCCGCTGAGCTGCCCCTGGCGCAACCCGCGGTCATGATCGCCGCAGCACCACCGACGTCCAGTTCGCGTGCCCCCTGATGTCGAGCATCGGTCCGCCCGGAGCGGTCGGCGGGCCGGCCTTGTCCTTGAAGGTCGACATCGAGCCGCCCTGGAAGCCGTCCGCGCGAACGGCCGTCGACGGGTTCAGCCTGAGCCGAACAGTGCTCCAGGACGCGGTGATCTCGATGACGCAGCCACCGGCCGGGATCTGCGCCTCCCGCAGGTCCAGGTCGGCCGTGCCCATCGATCCGGAGATGACCAGATGCGCGGGCACCTGCCAGACTCCCTTGCGTTTGACCGTGGTCCAGTCGACATCCAGCACGTCGGCCGGACTCACCGGCACCCCGGGGCGCACCTCGGGGAAGAGCCGGACGGCGGTTGGCAGATCCACCAGGGCCGCCCGCAGTTCGCCGCGGGTCCTGGCCGCGTACACCGTCCGGGAGCGCTCCTCGAACTCCTGCAGGTCGAGGTAACCTCCGCCGACAGCGTCCTGCAGGAGCGCGACCGCCTGCTCGCGCTCACGATCTCCGACACGCAGGCTGTCCGCGCGGTCCTGCTCCGTCACGGCGCCGATGCTACCGACCCACGCGCGGCCGACCTTCCACCCACCCTCCAATTGCTCTACTCTCTGCGTATGAGTGCAGGTTCGCAGGAATCGCTGCCGGCGGATCAGGTCGCGCTGGCAGTCGAGGTGTTCCGGATGCTCGCGGACGGCACCCGGGTCCGGATCCTGTGGACGTTGCGGGACGGCGAACTGCCGGTCAACGAGCTGGCCACCGCGGTCGGCAAGCCCGCACCGGCGGTGTCCCAGCACCTGGCCAAGTTGCGGATGGCACGCCTGGTGCGGACCCGGCGGGCGGGCACCCAGATCTACTACCAGCTGGAGAACGACCATGTCCGGCGGCTGGTCGTCGACGCCATCCACAACGCCGAACACGCCGGGTCCGGATTGCCCCGGCATCATCGCGCGGAGGATGTGGCGTTCATCGGGGGAGAGTCCGGGGACGGTCGGGCCGCCCAGTGAGCGGGCACGCGCACGGACCGTTCGGGCACAGCCACGACGGCACGGATCGGGTCGACTCCGCACTCGAGGGAAGCGTTCAGGGCATTCGCGCGGTGAAGGTGAGCCTGCTCGCGCTCGGGCTGACCGCGTTGCTGCAACTGCTGGTGGTCGTGGCCAGCGGGTCGACGGCGCTGCTGGCCGACACGGTGCACAACGTCGCGGATGCGCTGACCGCGGTGCCCCTGTGGATCGCCTTCGCGCTGTCCCGCCGGGCCGCCACCCGCCACTACACCTACGGGCTGAGCAGGGTCGAGGACGCGGCGGGCCTTTTCGTCGTTGCGATGATCGCCCTTTCCGCGGTGGTGGCCGGCTGGCAGAGCGTGGACCGGCTGCTGCACCCGTCGCCGATGCAGCACGTCGGGTGGGTCGCCGTGGCGGGAGTGATCGGGTTCGCGGGCAACGAACTGGTCGCGCTCTACCGGATCCGGGTCGGCCGGCGCATCGGCTCGGCGGCCCTGGTGGCCGACGGCCTGCACGCCCGCGCCGACGGGCTCACCTCGTTGGCGGTGGTCGCCGGGGCGGCGGGAGTCGCCGTGGGCTGGCCGGCGGCCGACCCGGTGATCGGGCTGCTGATCACCGTCGCGATCCTGGTCATGCTCGCGGGCGCGGCCCGCGCTGTTCTCCGCCACCTGTTGGACGGCGTGGAACCCGATCTCGTCGACGACACCGAGGCCGCGCTGGCCGACACACCGGGGGTACTCGGGGTCCGCGCCGTCCGGCTGCGCTGGGTCGGGCACGGGTTGCGCGCCGAGGCCGACATCGAGGTGGATCCGCTCCTATCGGTCGCCGACGCACACGAGATCGCCCACCACGCGGAGCATCTGTTGCACCATCGGGTGCCGCGGCTGCACGGCGCGACCATTCACGTCGGCCCACTTGGCGCGCACCCGGCGGTTCACTGACCGGGTGACACCCGAGCCGGCTCGGTTCACGGGCGCCAGGTCCGCTCGAACGGCAACCGCCACGCGTGCGGGGCGATGAGCTGGTGAATCGCGTTTGGTCCCCAGGAGCCGGGTGCGTACGGCTTGACCGGCGGCGGGTTGTCCAACAGGGGAGTCGAGCGCTCCCACAGGCTTTCGATACCCTCGGCGGTGGTGAACAGGGTGTGGTCGCCACGCATCGCATCCAGGATGAGACGCTCGTAGGCCTCGAGCACGTCCCCGGCATGGTCCGCCTCATGCGCCGAGAACTGCATGCTCATCTTGTCCATCTTCATCCCCGGTCCGGGCCGCTTGCCGTAGAACGACAGCGACACCTTGGTCTCGTCGGCGAGATCGAAGGTCAGGTGGTCGGGGCCCTGCAGGCCGACCCCCGACCCGGACGGGAACATGCTCTTGGGCGCCTCCCGGAACGCGATGGAGATGATGCGCTGGCCCTCCGCCATCCGCTTGCCGGTACGCAGGTAGAACGGCACACCCGCCCACCGCCAATTGTCGATGCCACACCGCAGGGCGATGAACGTCTCGGTCTCCGACTCCGGCGAGACACCCTCCTGGTTCCGGTACCCGATGTACTGGCCGCGCACCACGTTCGCCGGGTTGATCGGCAGCATCGAACGGAAGACCTTGTTCTTCTCCTCGCTGATCGCGCGCGGCTCCAGCGCGGTCGGCGGCTCGATCGCAACGAACGCCATCACCTGGAACAGGTGGGTGACCACCATGTCCTTGTACGCCCCCGTCGACTCGTAGAACCCGGCCCGCCGGTCGAGCCCCAGCGTCTCGGGGATGTCGATCTGGATGTGGTCGATGAAGTTGCGGTTCCAGATCGGCTCGAACAGCCCGTTGGCGAACCGGAACGCCAGAATGTTCTGCGCCGCCTCCTTGCCCAGGAAATGATCGATCCGGAAGATCTGGCTCTCGTCGAAGACGTCGTGCACCTCGGCGTTGAGCGCAACCGCGCTGTCCAGATCGGTACCGAACGGTTTCTCCATCACCACCCGAGAGCGTTCGACGAGCTTGGCTTCGTCCAGCATCTTTACCACCGACAGCGCCGCCTTCGGCGGCACGCTCAGGTAGTGCAGCCGGCGGACGTCCGGGCCGAGTTCGGCCTCCGCCTCCGCGACCGCCTCCGCCAACGCCTCCGGCCCGGCGGACTGCGGCACGTAGCGCAGTCGAGGCGCGAACGTGTTCCAGTTCTCGACGTCCAGTGTGCGCGTACTGAATTCGCCGACCGCCTGCCTGGCGAAGTCGCGGAACCGTTCGCTGTCCATGTCCTCGAGGGAGGTCGCCACAACCTGGATGTCCGGTGCCAGGGCGGACATGGACAGGTGCGTCAGACCCGGCAGGAGTTTGCGCCTGGCCAGGTCGCCGGTGGCCCCGAAGAGCACGACGACGTGCGGTTCGAGCTGCTCGGCGTCGCGCCTGTACGGTCGTGACCCCGGGGCCGGGTAGGCGATGGTCTGGGCGTTCGGGTTCGACATGCGGGAATGATCTCACCGTGGCCGCCTGGCAGACTGCCCGCATGCCCGAAGGCCACGTCACCCACCGCCTGGCGATCGGGCTCAACGAACGGTTCGGCGGCTCCCCCGTCCGCTCGACCAGTCCGCAGGGCAGGTTCGCCGCCGAGGCGGCCGACCTCGACGGGCATCCGCTCGATGGGGCGCACGCCTACGGCAAGAACCTGTTCGTGCGGTTCGGCGACCGCACGGTGCACGTGCATCTGGGACTGGCGGGGAAGTTGTCCTTCGCCGAGGGTGACGACCGGCCGATCACCGGCCAGATCCGCTGGCGGTTGGAGAACGACCGGTGCTATGCGGATCTGCGCGGACCGCAGGCCTGCCGCCTTGTCGACGAGACCGCCATCGCGGCGATCACCGATGCGCTGGGACCGGACCCGCTACGGGACGACGCGGACCCCGAAGCCGGCTGGGCGCGGGTCCGGGTGTCGGCGACGCCGATCGGACTGCTGCTGATGGACCAGCGGGTCACCGCCGGGGTCGGCAACATCTTTCGGGCCGAGGTGCTCTACCGGCATCGGATCGATCCGATGATGCAGGGCCGGTTGCTGCGCCGGGCCGAGTGGGATGCGATCTGGGACGACCTGGTCGATCTCATGCACGACGCGGTCGTGCGGGGTCGAATCGACACGGTTCGAGCTGAGCACGACCCGCTGGCGATGGGACGCGCACCGCGGGTCGATCGGCACGGCGGTGAGGTGTACGTGTACCGACGGGCCGACCAGCCGTGCCTGGCGTGCGGGACACCGGTGCGCACCAAGGATTTCGGCGGTCGAAACCTGTTCTGGTGCCCAACCTGTCAGCGGAGGAGTCGACGTAAGGTGCCCTCACGGGCGCCGGCTCGCTGACCCGACGGACCGCGCTATTCCCTTCGCCCAGGCCCGGGCGTGGTCGAAATCACGGTAGTCGCCGCCCTTCTCACCCTCGGCCAGCTTGCGCGCCAGGAAGCCCTTGGCCGTCTCGGGCACCAGACGACCACCGAAGGTCTCGGGCGGCTCGGCACCGATCGCGGCAGCGAGCCGGGCGACCTTCGCCGGCGCCGACACCATCGTGGTCGGCGCGTCGGAGCCCGTCGGCCCGCTGTGGAACAGCCACACAGGTCTCGGCTCACCCCGCTCGGCGGCCTCGGCCAGTGTCCGTAGCAGGGCAACTGCCGGCTTGCGCCACCGGCCCGCGTACACGGCGCTACCCAGCACCACCCCGTCGTAGCCCTCGATGATGCGAACCGAATTGGCCTGCCGGAGGTCGACCGAGATCCCGCAGGATCTCAACTCGTCGGCGATCACCTCCGCGATGCCGGCCGTGCCACCCATTTTCGACGCGTAGGCCACCAGAATCCCGCTCATGACGTTCCTCTCCGGTAATCATCCTGTCGCCTGCACGTGCACCAGGACAGGGGACAAGGGCCTGTTCCGGGTGCCTGACCCGAACCGCACACCTCGCAACCCCTGCCGGAGGCCGCCGCGCGAGCGGTGCTCCACCACCACAACGGAGCGAGCGGCAACGAAACCCTGGATCCACCGGATCGAAAGCAAACGGCTTTCACTTCTCGGGTATTCGTTGACGCTTGAGGGAGCGGCTGGTTAGCTCCGAATACCAGATCGTGCGTATCCCGAAACGCTACGTGGGACCCCAAGGAGGTGGTGAGGTGGCATCTGTGGACGAGTTCGTCCGGGAGCAGGCCATCCTCGCCGCTCTCAAGGTCGGTGGCAAGGTTTCGGTCAACGACCTGGCCGGTGAGTTCGGGGTGTCGACGGTGACCGTCCGCAAGGACCTGGACGTACTCGAGCGCCGCAACCTGCTGCGCCGAGTTCGCGGCGGGGCGATCAGCGTCGGGGCCAGCGACGAGGGGGCCTTCGAGGTGCGGCTGCGCCACCGGAAGGAGGAGAAGGTCGCGATCGCGCGGGCCGTTGCCCCGCTGATCAAGGACGGAGACGTCATTGCGATCGACTCGTCCACCACGACCTACTACCTTGCCCGGGAAATCGTCCACCGCCGCAACCTGGTCGTCATCACCAACGGCCTGCTGCACGCGGTCCTGTTGATGGAACAGTCGACGGCGCGCGTGCTGCTCACCGGCGGGGTACTGCGCCGGTCGGCGGCATCGATGGTCGGCCCTATCGGGGATGTCCTGGCCGGCCGCGGGCGCATTACCGCCGGATTCTTCGGAGTGGTCGGGGTGTCCAGCACACACGGCCTGATGGACATCTCAGTGGAGGAGGCGCAGACAAAGAAGTACATGAGCAATGCCTGCGATCGCGTTTACGGCCTTTTCGATTCATCCAAGGTCGGCGGTTTCGGGCTCCACACATTCACCAGCCCAGAATGCATCACCGGCCTGTACACCGACAAAGGCGTGTCGGCCAGCCAACTGGCGCTCTGGCGCAAGGCGGGAATTGCGGCGACGGCAGTTCCTCTCGATGGCGCCCACTCCGCCCGCGCCGACGGCGCTCTCTCCGACGACCGTGGTCACCGCAGGCGCCGCCGCGCCAGTCGCACGGCATCGTGAGCATCGCTCACACCGAGCCGGCAACCCGCCGACGATCGCGGTCCCGAATCATTCACTGACCCGCGGGCCGATCTGCCCCCGCGAGCGCCCTTCCTGGATCAGTCCGCCGCCAGGAGCGTTGTTATCCCTCCGCGTACGCGGATCCCGCCGTGCGACCGACGAGGTCGCCCAACCCTGAAAATGGAGACATCATGCGTCCAGCCCGCAGGCTCATCGGACTCGTCGCCGTTGGGGTCGCCGCGACCCTGATGCTGTCGGCATGCACCAAGAAGAACGAGGACTCATCCGCGGGAACGGCCGGCTCCAACGCCGCCGGCACTGTGGCCGCCTCCGACACCGGCTCCGGTGCGACGATCAAGGTCGCGTTCGTGCCCAAGCTGCAGGGTGTGCCGTACTTCGAGGCGATGAACGAGGGTGGCCAGGAAGCGGCGCAGGCCCTCGGCAACGTCGAGTGGCTGTACCAGGGGCCGACGCAGGCCGACGCCGCCGCGCAGGCCGACATCGTCCGCTCCTTCATCCAGCAGAAGGTCGACGCGCTGATCGTCGCTCCCAACGATCCCGATTCGATGGCGCCGCTGCTGCAGCAGGCCAAGGACGCCGGCATTCACGTGGCGACCTCCGACACCGATGCGCCGAACTCGGTCCGTGAGGTGTTCGTCAACCAGGCCACCGCAGACGGCATCGGCGAGGGCCTGACCGATGCGCTGCTCAAGGCGATGGGCGGAAAGGGCAAGTACGCCATCGTCTCCTGCGGGCAGACCGCGGAGAACCTGAACGCGTGGATCGCCGTGCAGAAGGCGTACACCGCGTCGGAGTACCCGGATGCGGAGATCGTCGATGTCGTCTACGCCGGCGAGGACCAGGCCAAGGCCACCCAGATGGCGACCGATCTGATGAACGCGCACCCGGACCTGACCGGCCTGGTCGGCGAGTGCACCTCGTCCGCGCCCGGCGTGGCGCAGGCCGTCAAGGACGCCGGCAAGGTGGGCCAGGTGTTCACCGTCGGTCTGGGCACCCCGCAGTCGATGAAGCCGTACCTGGACGACGGCTCGTCCTCCGCCGCGATCCTGTGGGACGTGGAGAACCTGGGTTACCTGACGGCGTGGGCCGGCGCCCGGCTCGCCGAGGGTCAGGCCTTCGAGGCCACCAACGACGTCAGCACCGACCTGCCGAAGGTCGAGTACGACCAGGGCACCAAGACCCTGCTGCTCGGGCCGGCCCTGGCCATCACCAAGGACAACGTGGACCAGTTCAACTACTGACCGGCTGCTGGTACCGGCGCACGCCAGACCGCGACAAGGGAGTACGCAGTGACCACAGACGAATCCACCGGCGACGTCCGGCCGACGGAACCCGCCGCCGGCCCGGCACGGTTGCGGCTGAGCGGCATCTCCAAGCGGTTCGGCGCCGTGCGGGCCATCCGGAACGCCGACCTGAACGTGCAGGTCGGCGAGGTGCACGCCCTGGTGGGGGAGAACGGGGCCGGCAAGTCAACCATGATCAAGATCATCTCGGGAGTGGAGTCGGCGGACACCGGGACCATCGAGTTCGACGGATCCCCGGCGCAGATCACCTCGACCACCGACGCGATGGCCCTCGGTATCGCCACCGTGTACCAGGAACCGCAGCTGTTCTCGGAGCTCACCGTCTCGGAGAACATCTTCACCGGCCGGGAGATCCGCAAGGGTGGCCGAGTCGACTGGGCGGCGCAAAACACCAAGGTCGTGGAACTGTTGGAGTTGCTCGGCCTGCCCAGCAAGTATGCGACGGTCCCGGTGGGTGACCTGTCGATCGCCGAACAACAGCAGGTGTCCATCGCCAAGGCGCTCGCCGGTGACGCCAAGGTGCTCATCCTGGACGAACCTTCCGCGATCCTGACCGACGCGGAGATCGAGGTGCTGTTCACCGTGGTGCGCCGGCTGAGCGCGGCCGGGGTGTCGGTCATCTACATCTCGCACCGCCTGGACGAGCTGTTCCGCATTGCCGGCCAGGTCACCGTCATGCGGGACGGTCAGACGATCGGCACCTATCCGATCGAGCAGCTGAGCGTGCGGCAGATCGCCGAGCTGATGGTCGGCGGCATCCTGTCCGACGACCGGCCGGAACGTTCCGTTCCTGACGGGGAGCCGGCGCTCGTGCTGAACGGGCTGTCCCGGGTCGGCAAGTTCCACGACGTCGATGTCGCCGTCAAACGCGGTGAGATCGTGGGCCTGTACGGGCTTGTCGGCTCGGGTGTGTCCGAGATCGCCGCTTGCATCTACGGTATGGACCGGACAACCTCGGGACAGATCCTGCTGAACGGTAACCCGATCGATCCCCGCAGCCCGCAGGACGCGCAGCGGCTGGGCATCGCGCTGTTGCCGGCCAACCGCAAGCTCGAGGGCATGTTCACGTTCCAATCGATCGCGTTCAACATCTCGGCGGGGCACCTGAAGCTGCTGTCCAAGTTGGGCGTGTGGGTGGACCGACGCCGCGAGAAGGCGGTGGCGCAGGGCCTGATCAAGCGGCTGGCCGTCAAGACCCCCAGCGAACGGCAGAACATCGGCGCCATGTCCGGCGGCAACGCGCAGAAGGTCGTGCTGGCCCGCCAACTCGTCGAACGACCCGAGGTGCTGGTCCTGGCCGAACCGACCCAGGGCGTCGATGTCGGCGCCAAGGAGGAGATCCACCGCATCATCACCGAACTCGCCGACAACGGCTCCGCGGTCCTGGTCGTCACTTCCGACCTACCCGAGGCACTGCGGATCTCCGACCGCCTGCAGGTCGTCCGAGGCGGCACCACCACCGTGGAATTCGGCCCCGACGCCACCCAGGTCGACGTCCTCGCGGCCGCCGCCGGCAGCGTCGACGAGGAGGGACACGCGGCATGAGCATCACCCTGAACGAACGTCCCGACCCGGGACTGCCGGCCAGCGAGCCGCCATCCGTCCCGCCCAGGGCCCGGCGGCGCATCCTGCCGTCCCCGGTATCCGGTCAGGAACTCGTCCTGCTGGGCGTCATCGCGGTGCTGTGGATCATCCTGGCCTTCGCCACTCCCGCCTTCTTCACGGCCGGCTCGATCCAGCCGCTGCTGGTGTCCACCGCGCCGGTTGCCCTGATCGGCATCGGCATGACGATCATCATCATCACCGGCGGTATCGACGTCTCGGTCGGCGCCGCAATCATGGTGTGCTCCGTCATCACCGCCAAACTCCTGGTCGACCAGGGCCTGTCACTGCCGCTCGCGGTCCTGGTGTCCGTGATCGCCGGCGGCCTGCTCGGCCTGGTCAACGGCGTTCTCATCGCCTACGGCCGGGTGCACGCGATCATCATCACGTTCGGCACCGCCAACGTCTTCCTTTTCCTTGGCCTGCAGATCTTCGGGTCCCGCACCGTCAACGGGATCCCGTCGACGCTGGCGTTCTTCGGCCGCGGTGTCGAGGGCCGCACCTTCGGTGTGCCGCACGCCTTCCTGATCACCGTGATCATCGCCGCGATCGCCTGGTGGTACCTGCGGCACACCGCCGGCGGCCGGCACTTCTACGCCATCGGCGGGGACGCGCACGCCGCCCGGCTGGCCGGCGTCCGGGTACAGCGCCGAGTGCTGCTCGCGTACGTCATCACCGGCCTGCTGGTCGGATTGGGCTCCTGCTTCATCATCGCGCAGGGCACCTCGACGCTGGATCAGTCGGTAGGCAGTGGCAAGGAACTGGCGGTCATCGCGGCCGTCGTCATCGGCGGCACCTCGATCATGGGTGGCCGTGGGTCCGTCCTGGGCACCCTGCTGGGCGCCCTGCTGGTGCAGACGGTCACCTCCGGAGTCACCCAACTCGGCTGGAGTTCACAGCTGTCCGACCTGTTCGTCGGCATTTTCATCATCGTCGCGGTCGGCGCCGACCTGATCCGTGAGCGTGCAAGGAGAGCCAAGTGAGCACCGCACCCGTCGTCGACGCCCCCACCCCCAAGCCGAATGCGAGCGCCACCGAATCGGTGGGCGCCCGGGTGCTGCAGGCCCTGCTGACCCAGCGGATCGTGCTGCTGGCCGTGCTCATCGTCGGGGTCGTCGTCTGGTTCTTCGTGATGGACGCCGGCGGCTACCTCACCGCCCCCTACGACACCGACTACATGGCGTCCTCGCTGATCAACGCAGTGCCGTTGGTCATGCTCGGCCTGGCCGAGCTGCTGGTCATCCTGTCCGGCCGCGGCGGCATCGACCTGTCGGTCGGGGCGATCGTCTCCCTGGCCGGCATGATCTTCGGCTTCACCTACGGCCAATGGGGCTGGCCGCTGTGGCTGGCGATCATCGCCACCGCGGTGTTCGGTGGGCTGTGCGGCGCCCTCAACGGGTTCCTGGTGGCCTACATCGGTTTTCCCGCGTTGATCGCCACCCTGGCCACCTACTACGCGTTCAAGTCGCTGGCCATCGTGATCAACAACCAGAGCCCGATCAGCACACCGCCGATCCAGGAGCTGTTCTCGCTGAGCAGGTCGGTGGAACTGCCGGTCATCGGTTCTCAGCTGCCGGACATCCCGCTCGGCATCTTCACCTTCCTGATCCCCACCGTCGTGATCATCTGGCTGTTGCTGGCCCGCACCACCTACGGTCGGCGCCTCTACGCCATCGGCACCAACGACGTGGCCGCCAAGTGGGCCGGCCTGCCGGTCAAGGACACCCGATTCAAGGCCTACACGTATGCGGGAGTGATCTCCGGCCTGGTCGCCGTCGTGACCGTGGCGCAGTTCGCGTCGGCCCGTCCGGACGCCGGGGTCTCCGGCAGCGGGATGGCGTTGCCGGCCATCACGATCGCGGTTCTGGGCGGGGTGGCGATCACCGGCGGCATCGGCCGGGTCGCCGGTGTGGTACTTGCCGCGCTGCTCATCGTGTGGCTCAACGCCGGCATCCTGCTGGCCTTCGTGGGCAACGAGGGATCGCAGTACCAACTGCTCGCTCTTGGCGCGGTGCTGATCTTCGCGGCCCTGCTCAACGGCCTGACGGTCCGCCGCTACGGCGGGTCGAAGTAGCCAGGCATCCCAACCAACCGATCAAGGAATCCATCATGACCTCTGATCCATCGGCGCCGGCCCTGCGGGACCTGGACGGCTTCGGCATCGAGGTGCCGTCCTGGGCGTACGGCAACTCGGGGACCCGGTTCAAGGTGTTCACCACCGCGGGCACCCCACGCGATCCGTTCGAGAAGATCGCCGACGCTGCCAGGGTGCACGCGTTGACCGGGCTGGCGCCGAGGGTGTCGCTGCACATCCCGTGGGACCGGGTCGACGACTTCGGCAAGCTCGCCGCGTTCACCGCCGACCACGGGATGGCGATCGGCGGGATCAACTCGAACCTGTTCCAGGACGACGACTACCGACTCGGGTCGCTGACCAACGGCGACGAACGGATCCGGGCCAAGGCGATCGCCCATCACCGGGAGTGCATCGACATCATGCGGCAGGTCGGGTCGAAGGATCTGAAGATCTGGCTGCCCGACGGCACCAACTACCCGGGGCAGGACTCGCTGGTCGGCCGACAGGAACGGCTGGCCGACTCGCTGGCCCAGATCTACGCCGAACTGGCCGCCGACGAGCGGTTGTTGCTGGAGTACAAGATCTTCGAGCCGTACTTCTACACGATGGACGTGCCTGACTGGGGCACCTCGCTGCTGCACTGCCTGACCCTGGGCGAACGGGCCAAGGTCATCCTGGACACCGGCCACCACGCTCCCGGCACGAACATCGAGTTCATCGTGATGCAGTTGGTGCGGGCCGGCCGGCTGGGCGCATTCGACTTCAACTCCCGCAACTACGCCGACGACGACCTGATCGTCGGGTCCGCCGACCCGTTCCAGCTGTTCCGGATCCTGGACCAGATCGTGGCGCAGGGCGCGCACAAGCCCGGCTCCGGGGTGAACTTCATGCTCGATCAGTGCCACAACATCGAGGAGAAGATCCCCGGGCAGATCCGTTCGGTGCTGAACGTGGAGCAGGCGCTGACCAAGGCGTTGCTGGTGGATCGGGACGCCCTCACCCGGGCGCAGCGTGCCGGTGACGTGCTGGGCGCGCACGCGGTGCTGATCGACGCGTACGAGACCGACGTCCGCCGCCTGCTCGCCGACCGCCGCGAGGAGCGTGGCCTGCCCCGCAACCCGCTGCGGGCATATGCCGAATCCGGGTACGCGCAGCGGATCGCCGCCGAGCGGGTCGGCGGCACCCAGGCCTCCTGGGGTTCCTGACCCTCGCGGGCCGAGCGACCAGACCTGACGACAACCCAAGGAGCACAAGCATCATGAGCGAACCGACGGTCACCGACCTGATCGCACGGTCCAACCGGCTGGGCGCCGACCCGAGGAACACCAACTACGCCGGCGGGAACACCTCGGCCAAGGGCATCGCCATCGACCCGGTCACCGGGGCCGCGGTGGAACTGGTGTGGGTCAAGGGGTCCGGCGGTGATCTGGGCACCCTGACCGGCAAGAACCTGGCCGTGCTGCGGCTAGACCGGCTGCGCGCCCTTGTCGACGTCTACCCCGGGGTGGACCGGGAGGACGAGATGGTCGCCGCGTTCGACTACTGCCTGCACGGCAAGGGTGGCGCGGCCCCGTCGATCGATACCGCGATGCACGGGCTGGTCGACGCCGCGCACGTGGACCACCTGCACCCGGACTCCGGGATCGCATTGGCCACCGCCGCCGACGGGCAGAAGCTGACCGAGCGGTGCTTCGGCGACCGGGTGGTGTGGGTGCCCTGGCGACGGCCGGGATTCCAACTCGGCTTGGATATTTCAGCCATCGCCGCCGCCAATCCCCAGGCGATCGGTTGCATCCTGGGCGGGCACGGCATCACCGCCTGGGGCGACAGCTCGGCGGAGGCGGAGGCCAACTCGTTGGAGATCATCCGCACCGCCGAGAGGTTCCTGGCCGAGCACGGCAGCGCCGAACCATTCGGCCCGATCGTGCCCGGGTTCGAGGCGCTGCCGCAGGCGCAGCGGCACGCCAGGGCGGCCGCCCTGTTCCCGACCATCCGCGGAATGGCATCCACCGACAGGCCGCAGGTCGGCCACTACACCGATTCGACTCTCGTGCTTGATTTTCTCGCCCGGGAGAAGCTCGGCCCGCTGGCCGCGCTGGGCACCTCCTGCCCGGATCACTTCCTGCGGACCAAGGTCAAGCCGCTGGTCCTGGATCTACCGGCCCGGGCCTCCGTCGACGAGATGATCGCTCGTCTCAAGGAATTGCACGAGGCCTACCGGGTCGACTACCGGGGCTACTACGACCGCCACAAGGACGCAGCCACCCCGCCGTTGCGGGGGGCGGATCCGGCGATCGTGCTCGTCCCCGGCGTCGGGATGTTCTCCTTCGGCAAGGACAAGCAGACCGCCCGGGTGGCCGGTGAGTTCTACGTCAACGCGATCAACGTGATGCGCGGCGCCGAGTCCGTGTCCACCTACGCGCCGATCGGCGAGGCGGAGAAGTTCGCGATCGAGTACTGGGCCCTGGAGGAGGCCAAACTGGCCCGGATGCCCAGCCCCAAGCCGCTGGCGACCCGGGTCGCGTTGGTCACCGGAGCCGGGTCCGGCATCGGCAAGGCCATCGCCACCCGCATCGCCGCCGAGGGCGGCTGCGTCGTCATCGCCGACCTGGACCTGGACAAGGCTCAGCAGGTCGCCGACGAACTCGGCGGTCCCGACACCGCGGTGGCCGTGCAGGCCGACGTGTCCTCCGAGGACGCAGTATTCGCCATGTTCGCCGCCGCGAACCGGGCGTTCGGCGGCGTCGACCTGGTCGTGAACAACGCCGGCCTGTCACTGTCCAAACCGCTGCTGGAAACCACCGTCAAGGACTGGGACCTGCAACACGACGTGATGGCCAAGGGCTCGTTCCTGGTGTCCCGAGAGGCCGCCCGCATCATGATCGAGCAGCACATGGGCGGCGACATCGTCTATATCTCCAGCAAGAACAGCATCTTCGCCGGACCGAACAACATCGCCTACTCGGCCACCAAGGCCGACCAGGCCCACCAGGTCCGGCTGCTGGCCGCCGAACTCGGCCCGCACGGCATCCGGGTCAACGGCATCAACCCCGACGGGGTGGTCCGCGGCTCGGGGATCTTCGCGGGCGGCTGGGGTGCGTCCCGCGCCGCCGTCTACGGCGTCAAGGAACAGGACCTGGGCGCGTACTACGCCAAACGCACACTGCTCGGCCGGGAGGTGCTGCCCGAGCACATCGCCGCCGCACTGTTCGCACTCACCGCCGGCGACCTGTCGCAGACCACCGGACTGCACATCCCGGTCGACTCCGGCGTCGCCGCCGCCTTCCTGCGATGACCCCGATCAGCCTGGCCGCGGTCGATCTGGGCGCGTCCAGCGGCCGGGTCATGCTCGGCCGGGTCGGCCCCGACACCCTCGGACTGACCCAGGTGCACCGCTTCCGCAATGGGGCGGTGCGCCTGCCCGACGGCCTGTACTGGGACATCCTGGGCCTGCACCAGGACGTCCTGATCGGCCTGCGAGGCGCGAACCGTGCGGCGCCCGACCTGGCCGGGCTCGCCATCGACACCTGGGCCGTCGACTACGGGCTGGTCGACACCGGCGGCACACTGCTCGGCAACCCACGGCACTACCGCGACCCCCGCACCGACCAGACGGTCATCGACACCGTGCACCGGCAGGTATCCCCGAAGGACCTGTACGCCGCGAACGGGCTACAGCACCTCCCGTTCAACACCCTCTACCAGCTGGCCACCGAGCCCGACCTGGCCGGGCGGCGCGCCCTGCTCATCCCGGACCTGCTCGGCTACTGGCTCACCGGACACCAAGTCACCGAGCAGACCAACGCCTCCACCACCGGGCTGCTGAACACCGTCACCGGCGACTGGGACGGCGCACTCATCGCGCGGCTCGGACTGCCCACCGGCCTGCTCGCACCGGTGCTCGCCCCGGGCAACACCGTCGGCGAACTGACCGCCGCGGTCCGGGAGGACACCGGCATCGACCGCCCGGTGACCGTGACCACCGTCGGCTCCCACGACACCGCCTCGGCCGTCGTCGGCGTCCCCGCCACGGACCAGAACTTCGCCTATATCTCCTGCGGCACCTGGGGACTGGTCGGCGTCGAACTCGACACCCCCGTGCTCACCGACGCGAGCCGGCGGGCCAACTTCACCAACGAACGCGGCATCGACGGCACCATCCGCTACCACCGCAACGTCATGGGCCTGTGGATCCTGTCGGAAACGCTACGCACGTGGCAAATGCACGAACCCGGCATCACACTGATCCACCTGCTCGACCGGGCCGCCCGTTTACCCACCGGCGGACCAACTTTCGACCCGGACGCGCCCCAGTTCCTCCCGCCCGGTGACATGACCACGCGCATCACCGCCGCCTGCCGGGCCAGCGGACAACGCCCGCCCACGACCCGGACCGAATTCGTCCGCTGCATCCTGGACAGCCTGGCCGACACCTTCGCCGCCCGAATCCGGGATGCACAACAACTGTCCGGTCGCCGCATCGATACCGTGCACGTCGTCGGCGGCGGCTCGCTGAACACCCTGCTGTGCCAACTGATCGCCGACAGCTGCGGATGTCCCGTCGTCGCGGGCCCGGCCGAGGCAACCGCCCTGGGCAACATCCTGGTCCAGGCCCGCACCCACGGCGTCGTGAACGGCGACCGGTGGGCCTTGCGAGCGCACCTGCGCGCCGGGACCTCGATGGTGACCTACCGGCCGCACACATGAGCCGGAAGCTGGACGGCCCGAGCATTCCCAGCGGCGGCCCCGGTGCTGATCACCACCTGGCAGCCTCACCACCAGGACGATCGAACGCCTTCGGGACTGGCGGCCGGGTTGGTGGGGGACCGTCGGGCGGTCGCCACCGCGGCCGCCAGGACTGCGCAACCCATCCCGGCGACCAACGAACCCAATCTCGCGTCGACGGACAACAGTGCGACACCGACGGACACCACGATCGCGCCGAGGATCACCAGCGTCAGGATTCGCGCCTCCGCGCGGCGACGATGCCTCTGCCGTGCCGTGGCAAATTCGAATCCGCGTGTGAACCGCGGATCCTCGCCCGCCAGGAACCTCTCCATACCGTCGAGCAGCCGCTGCTCCTCGTGTGACAACACGTCTACCTCCACCACCGAATCTCGCGTCCCAGATCGATGATGCTCGGCGTGTGCCGGCGGTTGATGGATCGCTCGGATTGGACCTGCGATGTTGCTCACGGTGACGTAGGCGAACCTCGGCCACCTCGAGACGTCGGTGTGCCCGTGTGGCACGTCCGGGATCTGAGGGGCGACGCGACACCTCGGCCGAGGCCCCGCGCACCCCACCGGTCCTACCGTCAGCCGGGGATCATGAAACGACGTCGGACACGCTTGTCGTAGCGGTCCCCTCCGCCGTTGACCGGCTTGCCCAGGTACTGACCCAGTGTGACCCCGGCGGCCAGGGCCAGCCCGATCGCGGAAGCTCCGACGAGCGCAGCCAGTCCGCCTTGCACGTCAGCGGTGACAACCATCGCGAAGAGGCCGTCGTAGATCGCCAACCCGGGCAGCAAGGGGACGATCCCGCAGACCGCGATGAGCTGCGGAGGAATCCGCAGACGCACGGTCAAGACCTCGGCGCAGAACCCGACGACGACGGCTGCGACGCCGCTGGCAAGGACGGGACCGGCACCCAGCGTTCCGGCCGTCCAGAAAGTCGTCCATGCCAGCGCTCCGGCCACCGCTGCCAGACCGACCGCGCGCGGTCGAGCAAATGAGACCACCGCCCAGAATCCGGCGATCCCGGCGGACGCGATCAGCGCGACGGTGAAGGGTACGGGGGAGGCCGAGGTATCGACGACCGCCAGCGGAACACCCGCCCGCTGGGCCAGATCGAGCACTCCGGCTATGCCGACGACGATGCCGACGGTCAGCGTCACCACTTCGAAGGCTCTCGCGGCAGCGGTGACCGGGAATCCGCTGATGGCGTCCTGAGCGGCGCTCACAAGAGACAGGCCGGCGAGCAGCACGACGATGCCGGCGGCGACGACCAGGGAGCTGCGCACGCCGACGTCCAGCGCGACGAGCACGACGGCGACTCCCGTGGCGATCGCCGCCCCCGCCACCTGCTGGAAGAACGGCGGGAGCGCACACCGGTTGAGCACCCGAAGCACCTGCTCGACCAGCGCCGTGGTCAGCGCCGCGAGCAGCGCTTCCCACCAGCCCCCACCGAGAATGAACCCGAAGCACCCGGCGACTCCGGCCCAGCCGAGCGCGTCGACAGTCCGGCGATACGTGGCCGGCGCCGAGACCACATGATCCAGCCGCCGGTGCGCCTCCTCGACACCGAGCCGACCCGCGGCCACCGCTCGTGCCACGTCGTCGATGCCCTGCAACCGGGTGTAGTCGGCCCGGCTGGTGCGCACGATGCGCACAGCGGTGAGCGGAACCGCGCCCTCACGGTCGTAGCTGACGGTGATCGAGGTGAACGTGATGTCCACATGACAGCTCATCAGGCCATAGGCGGCGGCGACCCGCAGTACGGTGGCGGTCACGTCCGCGGCGGGCGCACCAACCGCGAGCATTGATTCGCCGATGCGAAGCGCAAGCTCCAGGGCAGCATGTGCGGTCCGGTCGTCCATCCCACTGCGCTGGGCCTGCAGACCGATGGGTGCGGTCGGCGGCCCGGTCCCCCCGATCGCCCGCCATGCGCGCTCCGGAAAACGAACCGACGGCTTGTTTCGCCTTGATCGCCTGGTTGGCACACCTCAAGGCTATGGCCGCATGAGTAATGAAACAACCACCGCGGCACCGATTGTCGCGTGATATCGGCCATGGCGCCGGCCCGGACGGACCCCTCGTGTGCGGTGCGTGGAGTTCGCCGGTCCGCCCGACGCGGATCGGGGATGGATGCGCACGGTCGTGTCCTCCGGACACACGCTCTGGCTCAAGTGCTTCGGTCGCGAGGCACGGCGCGCAGGGTGTGGTCCAGCAGCATGGCGGTCGTCACCGGCCCGACGCCACCGGGTACCGGGGTGAGCGCGGCGACCCGACCTGCCACCGACTCCGCGTCGACATCCCCTACCAGACTGCCCGATTCGGTGAGGTTCAGGCCGACGTCGATCAGCACGGCCTTCGGGTGGACATGATCGGCGGTGATCAGGCCCGGGTGTCCCGCGGCGACGACAACGATATCGGCGGTGCGAGTGACGCTCGCCAGGTCCGTGGTGTGGCGGTGGCAGATGGTGACGGAGGCGTTGCGCTGCAGCAACAGGTCCGCAATCGGCTTTCCGACCGCGTTGGACCGGCCGACGACCACGGCCCGCCTGTCACGGATCGGGATCCGGTGGTGGTTGAGCAGAGTGACGACCGCGCGGGCGATCGCCGGGGCAAAGGCGGGTAGGTCCCGAGCGAGTCGACCTGCGCTGAGCGGGTTCGCCCCGTCGACGTCCTTGGCGACAGTGATGGCGTCTGTGAGGGTGTCCAGCACAACGCCGGGTGGAAGCGGGGTCTGCAGCACGATGCCGTGGATGCGAGCGTTGTTGCTGAGGTCGGTCAGAGTGGCGCGGACGTCCTCAGCCGTCGCATCCGGGTCGAGTGCGACGGGGCGACAACGGATCCCGGTCCGGGCCGCGGCCCGATCCAGGGTCCGCATCCACAGGCCGGTGATCCGCTCATCGGTGGCGGTCACGACCGCCAGTGTCGGGGTGATCCCCATGGCGGTCAACGCTGCGCCGGTTGCGGCGAGCCTGGTGTGAATGCTGGCAACGACGGCAGCGCCGCCCAGGACTTCGGTCATCGGACGCCGCTTACGCCGGCCGGAACTCTTCAGCGGCGTCGATGATCCAGTCGGCCAGGTAGTTGGCGAACGACTGGCGCACAAGGACGGTGAACTCGATCGTCTTGTCGAAGGTCTCGCGGGCGAGCAGGACCACTCCGGCCAGTCCCAGCGTGGTCTGGGCGCTGCACCCGGGCCGGAACACCCGCGGGTGCAGGTCCATCGGGCAACCCTTGGCCAGGATGTCGCGGACGCGCGGACCGCGCAGGGTCAGGGTGACCCGCTGCCCGGACACGTCGACCGCGGCCCCGCCGAACGCGGCGACCACGGCCCTCAGGTCCGCCTCCTGGGTTGCCGGCACGGCGAGATCACTGATGACCAGCCACTCGTCGGGTCCGAGCCAGATGATGGTGCCGGCACGGCCGGCGACCCAGGTGTTCGGCCGGGTCGGCGGAGTCGCGCCGAGCACGGACGCAACCCCCGCAGCGGCCGGCCCGTCGGGCAGGAACCGCAGGTTCGTCATCGTCCGGTACGGATCGACCTCGACCTGGAAGCCGTCGGGCAGTTGCTCCAAAGCCGCAAGCCTGGTGTGCAGGGGGTGGGTGCGCTCGAGGTGTCCAGAAGCCGATCCCGGCCCGGCCGGGTCGAGTCCCTGCGGCGACCAGTGTCTAGCCATCGCGACGATTTCCCTCCGGATCGACCAATACCGAACCGGTGATCTGCACCGGTACCAACTCCTCGCCGACGGGCACGTGGACGGTGTCCCCGATGCGGGACCGCCCGGCCCGCACCAGCGCCAACGCGAACGGCCGGCCAAGCTCGGCGCTGCGGTAGCTCGACGTGACATGGCCGAGCATCGGCACCGGAGGCGACGGGAGTTGTCCGTCGCCTCGGAATTCGATGATCTGCGACCCTTCCGGCAGCACCGTTCGGGCGTCCGTCGGCAGCAGCCCGACGAGCTGCTTGCGCAGGGGGTTGCGGTTCTCGGCCCGGTCGAACGAGCGCTTGCCGACGAAGTCGACCTTCTTCTTGGACACAACCCAGTCCATGCCCAGATCCTGCGGGGTGACGGTGCCGTCGGTGTCCTGGCCGATGATCGGGTATCCCTTCTCCGCCCGCAGCACGTGCATGGTCTCGGTGCCGTACGGGGTGATCCCGTGCGGCAGGCCGGCCTGGACGATCCGTTCCCAGACCGCCTTGGCGTACCACGGGTTGACGTACACCTCGAAGGCAAGTTCGCCGGAGAAGCTGATTCGGGCCAGCCGGACCGGCACCCCGTCGAGTTCGGCGTCCTGCCAGCTCATGAACGGGAAGGCCGCGTTGGACACGTCGACCTGCGGGAACAGGGAACCGATGACGTCCCTGGACTTGGGTCCGACGACCGGGAACGTCGACCACTGCTCGGTCACCGAGGTCAGCCACACCCGCAGGTCGGGCCATTCGGTCTGGTGCCATTCCTCCATCCAGTCGAGAATTCTCGCAGCTCCGCCGGTGGTGGTCAGGACCAGAAACCGGTCGTCCGCCAGCCGCAACACGGTGCCGTCGTCGATGACCATGCCGTCGGCGCCGCACATCACCCCGTACCGGACCCGGCCGGGTTTGAGGCTGCTCATCAAGTTGGTGTACAGGCGGTCCATCAGCACACCGGCGTCCGGGCCCTGCACATCGATCTTGCCCAGGGTGGAGCCGTCCAGGATGCCGACCCCGGAGCGGGTGGCGGCGCATTCGCGCAGCACCGCAGCCGCCATGTCCTCCCCGTCCTGCGGGTAGTAGCGGGCCCGCTTCCATTGGCCGACGTCCTCGAACACCGCGCCGTGAGCGACATGCCAGTCATGGGTGGCCGTGACCCGTTCCGGGTCATACAGGCTGCCCCGGTCCCGGCCGGCCAACGCTGCGAACGGGACAGGGGTGTAGGGCGGGCGGAACGTGCTGGTCCCGGTGTCCCGCACCGGGATACCGAGCAACTCGGCGACGATTCCGGACGCCACGATGCCGGAGGTCTTGCCCTGGTCGTGGGCGGTGCCGATGGTGGTGTACCGCTTGACGTGCTCGACCGAGCGCATGCCGGCGCCCAGGGCGTGCCGGATGTCCGCGACGGTGGCGTCCCGCTGGACGTCGACGAACTGCACCGACCCGTCAGGGTCGTCGGGGTCGGGTACCAGCCACAACACCGCCGGCGCAGTGACATCCGGGGTTTCATCGACGCGGGGCAGATCGACATGCCGTTCCACGGCGAAACCAACCACCTGCAGCGCCTTTTCCATGGCCTCCTGGCCGCTGCGCAGACAGCCGGCCAGGTCCGGTACCCCCGTCGCGGCGCCGGCGACGGTCAGACCGTCGACCGGGTCGCCGGGCACGAACGCACCGAGCGTCTCGTCGTAGCGCAGCCGGCCCTGGGCCTGGCTGAACAGGTGCACGGCCGGGTTCCAGCCACCGCTGACCAGGAGGACGTCGCAAGCCAGGGCCTCGCGGTCACCGACCTCATCGTCCTCCCAGCAGGCGACCAGCGCGTGGCTGACCCGCTCGGTGCCCCGGGTGTCCACGACGACCTGGTCGGTGCGCACCTCGACGCCGCGAGCACGTAGCTGGTCGACCCAGTGCTGCGGCGCCCGCGGTCGGGCGTCGACGACCGCGGCGATCTGCACGCCGGCGTCGGCCAGCTCGACCGCGACAGGGTAGGCGCTGTCATTGGTGGTGAACACCGCCGCCCGCTCGCCGACCCGCACCCCGTAGCGATGCAGGTAGGTGCGGGCGGCGTGAGCAAGCATGATCCCGGGCCGGTCGTTGTTGCTGAACACGACGGGTCGCTCGTGGGCGCCGGCGGCGACCACGATCTGCTTGGCCCGGATCCGCCAGACCCGTTGCCGCGCAACGTTCGGCGACGCAGCTCCAGCCATGTGGTCGGTGCACCGCTGCAGTGCCAGCACCAAGCCGTCGTCGTACAAGCCGAACGCGGTGGTCCGCTGCAGGTGCACGACCTCACTGGCCGCGGCGAGCTCGGCGACCGTGGCGTCGACCCACTGCAGTGCGGGTCGGCCGTCGAGCCGGTCGGTCGACCCGAGCAGGGCGCCGCCGGCCTCGGACTGCTCGTCGATCAGGGCCACCCGGGCGCCACTGTGGGCGGCGGTCAGCGCGGCCTGCAGACCGGCCGGCCCGGCGCCGACAACCAGCACGTCCACGTGCAGGTGCTTGCAGTCGTAGCGGGCGGGGTCCGGGACGTCCGCCAGCCGGCCTTGACCGGGGATGCCGTGGGCGGCCAGCCCCTCGTACAGCTCGACAGTGGCGGCCAGCAGCATCGGTTCGGGGAACGGCTCGGTGATCTGGACCAGGCCACCGGGATCCTCGGCCCAGGCCGCCCCGATGCCGCGAGGGCGCCCCAGCTTGATGCTGGTGCCGATCTGATGCCGGCCGGCGGCCAGCAGCGCGGACGCCAGGGTGTCGCCGGGATGTCCGGTCAGCCGTTCGCCGGCGAACTCGAAGCCCAGGGTGCTGGACCGGTCGACCCGCCCGCCGCCGGCGGTCCGAAAGGTGATGGTGCTCAAGAGTTCACCGGCTTCTTGTGATCGAGACGGTAGACGGCGTGGATCCGGTAGGTCACGGTGTCGCGCAGCACCTTGAACCAGCGCCGGCAGCCGACGCTGTGGCTCCAGCGTTCGGCCCACACACCCTTGGTGTTGTCGCGGAAGAACACGTAGTGGGCCCATTCCTCGTCGGACAGGGCGGTCGGGTCCTGCGGATAGCGCACGTCGGCTTGGCCACCGTAGTGGAATTCCGTCTCCTCCCGGAGGCCGCACCAAGGGCATTCGATCAGTTGCATGTGACGGTCTCCTGGCTCAGTGGGCAACGCCGGCCGCGCCGTGTTCGTCGACGAGCGCACCGGTGACGAACCGGTCGAGGCGAAACGGCCTGATGTACGGATGGATCTCGTCGTTGGCCAGGGTATCGGCCAGACACCAGCCGATCCCTGGGGTGGCCTTGAACCCACCTGTGCCCCAGCCGCAGTTGAGAAACACGTTGTCGTAGGGCGTGCGGTCGACGATCGGGGACGCGTCCGGGCAGACATCGACGGTGCCCGCCCACGCGCGCAGCAGGTGGGCGCGCGCGAAGATCGGGAAAAGCTCCACGGCCGCGGACATCTGGCGCTCGATGATGTGAAAGGCGCCGCGCTGCCCGTAGCCGTTGTAGGCGTCGATACCGGCACCCATCACCAGCTCACCCTTGTGTGCCTGGGACACGTAGACATGCACCGCGTTGGACATCACGACGGTCGGGTGCACCGGTTCCAGGATCTCCGAAACCACCGCCTGCAGCGGATGGCTCTGCACCGGGGTCCGCAGGCCCAGCAGGTCGGTCAGGGTGGTGGTGTTCCCGGCCGCGCACAGCAGCACCTGGCCGGCACCGATGACGCCGCGGCTGGTCTGCACTCCGGTCACCCGGTCGCCGGACCTGACGAATCCGGTGACCTCGCAGCCCTGGATCAGATCGATCCCGGCCTCGTTGGCCCGGCGGGCGAAACCCCAGGCGACGTAGTCATGTCGAGCGATGCCACCGCGCGGCTGGAAGGTCGCGCCGAGCACCGGATACCGGATGTCGCCGGACAGGTTGACGATCGGACAGATCTCAGCGATGTCCTTGGGTTCGAGCCAGTGCGCGTCGATGCCGTTGAGTCGATTCGCCTGGACCCGGCGCACGCTGTCGCGGACATCCTGCTCGCTGTGCGCCAGGTTGAGCACGCCGCGCTGGCTGAACAGGATCGACATGCCCAGGTCGTCCTGCAGGCCCTCCCACAGTTTCAGCGCGTGCTCGTAGATTGTCGCGCTCTCGTCCCACAGGTAATTGGACCGGATCAAGGTGGTGTTGCGGGTCATGTTGCCGCCACCCAGCCACCCCTTGTCCAGGACCGCGACGTTGGTGATGCCGTGATTGCGGGCCAGATAGTGGGCTGTTGCCAGTCCGTGCCCGCCGGCGCCGACAATGACCACGTCGTAACCGGTCCGGGGCTCCGGATTGTGCCAGAGGAACCGGGGGTGGTCGGGCAGGTCGGCACCCGGCCGACGCGGGAGAGTCCGTGTCATCGCACAGGTCCCGTTGCCGACTGCGCGAGTTCCGGATACAGGGGGAAGCGGGCGGCCAGGGCGGTGGCCCGACCGTGCAGCGCGTCCAGGTCGTCATCGGTGGCGTCGGCACGCAGGGCCTGCGCGAGGATCTCGGCGACCTCGGTGAACTCGGCGGCACCGAAGCCACGTGCGGCCAGCGCCGGGGTGCCGATGCGTACCCCGGAGGACACCAGTGGCGGCCGCGGGTCGAACGGCACCGCGTTGCGGTTGACGGTGATGCCGATCGAGTGCAGTCGGTCCTCGGCCTGCTTGCCGTCCAGCACGGAGTTGCGCAGGTCCACCAGCACCAGATGCACGTCGGTGCCGCCGCTGACCACGTCGACGCCGGCGTCCTTGGAGTCGGCGGCGGTCAACCGGTCGGCGATGATCCGGGCGCCCTCCAGGGTGCGTTGCTGGCGCTCGGCGAACGCCGGCTCGGCGGCCAGTTTGAACGCGACGGCCTTGGCGGCGACGACGTGCTCCAGCGGGCCGCCTTGCTGCCCCGGAAAGACCGCGGAGTTGAACTTCTTCCGCAGCTCGTCGGTGGCCAGGATGATGCCGCCCCGGGGTCCGCCGAGGGTCTTGTGGGTGGTCGAGGTGACAACGTGGGCGTGCGGTACCGGAGACGGGTGCAGCCCGGTGGCAACAAGGCCGGCGAAGTGCGCCATGTCGACCATCAGGTAGGCGCCGACCGAGTCGGCGATCCGGCGGAACTCGGCGAAGTCCAGATGGCGGGGATAGGCCGACCAGCCGGCGATGATCAACTGTGGTTTGTGCTCGTGGGCGAGCCGCTCGACCTCGGCCATGTCGACCAGGTGGTCGTCCTTACGGACGTGGTAGGCCGCGACCTTGTACAGCTGGCCCGAGAAGTTCAGTCGCATGCCGTGGGTCAGATGCCCACCGTGGGCCAGATCCAGGCCGAGGATGCCGTCGCCGGGTTTGAGCAGCGCCGCCATCGCCGCCGCGTTGGCCTGCGCCCCCGAATGCGGCTGCACGTTGGCGTATTCGGCGCCGAACAGCTCCGTGACCCGGTCGATGGCCAGCTGCTCGATCACATCCACGTGCTCGCAACCGCCGTAGTAGCGGCGGCCCGGGTAGCCCTCCGCATACTTGTTGGTCAGCACACTGCCCTGGGCCTGCATCACCGACAGGGGTGCGAAGTTCTCGCTGGCGATCATCTCCAGCGTGCCCTCCTGGCGGGACAGCTCGGCACCGATCGCCGCGAACACCTGCGGATCGCTGTCCCGCAATGAACGGCCAAGCACCGGACGTGCGTCGATCCCGCTTGTTGCCACGTCCGCCTGCACCGTCATTCTCTACCTCCGTTGTCATGTGAGATTGATATATCAACCCAATGGGGACTGTAGCCGGTGCCGCATGCCCCGTCAATGTCCCGCCGGACGGTTGGTCAGCCGGCGGCGCTGCCGGGTTGCGCTGATCTAAATACCGCTAAATCGAACAAGGCGGTTCGAAGGTGAGCCATGGAACGGCGGACCGGCCCCGCAGGGCCGTCCCTCAGGGTGAACCGCTTGGGTTGCGGCCGGGTGGTCGTCGCCGGCGAGATCCACGTGGCCGGTCTTCTTCAGCCGGT